>JAUCQD010000157.1 GCA_030372945.1 Methanothrix sp.
AATAACTTTGTAAAAATTTGAATTAATTTCCTTTTATCTTCTTTATAAATTGCCTCTTCTTTTCTACAGCATTCCTTGCTGCCAGGTCAACTAAACGGGTCATCTCCGAGACATTGCGCTGCGCATCCTGGCCAATGGCCTTTTTTATGGGCGTGTAAGCAGCTTCCCTGAACCTCGGCTCAAAGTCGAAGAAACGCCCATCCATATGCAGCTGCGCTCCTGTGCCCTCCTCGACGTGTCCTATCTCATCAACTGCCACCCCAACACTACGAATTGTCCTTGAGATCTTTTGCGCCTCGTCTGGCGGGGCGATGATGAGCAGAGCATCGATGGAGACGCCAAGATAATCTATTTTCAGGCCTTCGAGCATCTCAAGGACTTGCGAATTTACAAGACGCCGCATGCGCTCCTCCTCAAAGACGAGCTTCACTTTGGCTGTGTAGGAGATCTCCTTGGCGTCGCCGCGAATGCCGCCGTTGGTCACATCTGTCATGGCATGGATTGCCAGATCCTCTTTCAGCAGGGCTTCACACGCTTCCAGGAATTTGATGTTGAGCGTCTCATCTACGACCTCATGCATTCCATAATAAAGAGCCGCAGCACAGACAGTTCCACCGCCAGCGCCCTCTGTCATCATGATGACATCCCCTGGCCTGGCATCTTTGCGCGCTGCCAACTTATGAGAGACTCCCACTGCCCCAACGCAACCTGTGAGCCGATCGCCAATGACCATATCTCCGCCGATGCGCAGAGTGCTGCCTGTGATGAGCGGAACCTGGATGAGCTCCGAGACTGTGGCGATGCCAGCTAAGTGATCGAAGAGCTTCGCCACGTCACCGTCGTCGGCCAGATGGATATCCGACAGCAATGCCACTGGCTTTGCGCCCATGACGTAGATGTCGCGAAGGGCTGCGCGGGTGACGTGAAATCCAGCCAAAAAGGGATAGTCGCTGAGCCTGGAGTGCATGCCGTCCACAGTCACAACTATGAATTTGTCGCCTGCCTTCACCACCCCGGAGTCGTCCAACTGGCGAGAGTCGACGACTGCACTCGTCTGGCCGATGACCTCAGCAATCTTTTTGTGAGTGTAAAAGTCGCCAGAGCCGCGCGAGCCAATCCCAAAGTCGCCCATGCTGACCCCAACTTGCTCCAGCCGGAAGACATCTCCCCTGGGATGAAGCGTCGCCACCGCCTCCTGCATGACTGCCCGAGCCAGTGCCTCCGCACGCTCGCGAGGGATGTCTTTTACCTCTCTGATGAGCATGGCGAGCTTAGATTCAACCTCGGGATCGTTCCTCTTCAGGCCCCTCTTGGCAAAACCTTCCAGATCCATGGCAGGCAATTATCCTGCCTGTAGAAAAGTTCATCTCCTGGCGAATAGCCGCTCCAAATGACTCTGGTCAATTGTCACTGCCACTGGCCTTCCGTGAGGACATGTGAGGGGATTTTGGCATTCGTAGAGCTCCTCCAGTAGCCTTTGCATCTCAGCCATACCAAGCTCCTTTCCCGATTTTATGGAGCCTTTGCAGGCCAGGAGCCTGAGGATCTCATCGCGGTTTGTGGAGTCCTGGCCGACCTTTCCTACTGCAAATAGGTCGGAGAGAATGTCATGAATCGCCTCAGCGCTCTCAAGCCTTTTGCCAAGAGCCGGGACCGACCTGACGCTGATTGTATTTCCTCCAAACGGCACAATCTCAAAGCCGATGTCGCTGAGCGTCTCCTTCCAGGACTCCATCAGGATCTGCTCGCTGGGAGAGAGATCGAGGGTAATTGGCACTGCAAGCTCCTGTCTGATCTTTCGGTTGATGTATCGCTCTTGCAGCTGCTCAAATCTGATCCTCTCGGCTGCCGCATGCTGATCGATGAGCATCAAACACTTCTCGCCCTCGGCCACGATGTATAAGTCCAAGATCTGACCCAATATCTTAACCCTGGGCCTTCTCATTTCAGCCGCTGTTTCCTCGACGGCATCATCCAGACCAAAGTGCAATGGAAGAGTTACCTGCTCTGGTTTGGAGGTTATCATCGCTCTGGACGGATGAGGGCTCACATGAGGACTCTGCTCTGGCGCTGCCTGCGAACCCTGGGCCCGAGCCACAATAGCCTGTGCCACTGCTTGCGATAAAGCACTGCAGACCTCCTCCTCTCGCAGGAGCCGGATCTCCCGTTTGGCAGGATGCACGTTCACATCCACCAGCTCGGGGTCAATCACCAGGGACAAAACTGCCACAGGGCTCTTTGCCTGCGGGATGACATTTCTGTAGGCGTCCCTCAGTGCTCCTGCCAGTGCCCTGGATGAGACTGCCCGGCCGTTAACGAAGATGAATATCCTGTCAGGACTGCTCCTGGCGCTGAAGGGATCTCCAGCAGTGCCAGTCAGACGCCATCCCCGGCCTTCTGTCTGAAGCGGTGCCATCGACTTGAAGGTCTTCAGGCCGAAGATGCGCAGGAGGACGTCGTCCCAGCAGGAGGCCCTTGCAGACTTGAAGATCGTGCGACTGCCTGAGAAGAGTTCAAAGGCGATTGTGTAGTTGATGATGGCCATCTCTGTAATCGTATTAGTGATATGCACAAGCTCTGCCTCTCTGCCCTTGAGATGCTTTCGCCTGGCAGGCACATTGTAGAAGAGATCCCAGACTGTGATTGTTGTGCCCACTGCGCAGCCCACGTCTTTTATCTCTGCTATCTTGCCAGCCTCCATTCGCATGTACGTACCTGAAAGCGACCCAGGGGTCTTGGTGCGAACTTCTACGCATCGTGAGACGCTGGCGATGCTGGCCAGTGCCTCGCCCCGGAAGCCGAGTGTCTTGATTCTCTCCAAATCCCTGGCATTGCTGATCTTGGAGGTAGCATGCTTCATGAAGGCCAGAGGCAGATCATCGGGCTCTATGCCGCATCCGTCGTCCGTCACCCGAATGAGGCTCTTTCCCCCATCGTTTACCTCAACGATAATCCGTCTTGCTCCCGCATCGACGGAATTTTCTACCAGCTCCTTGACCGCTGAGGCTGGCCGCTCAATGACCTCGCCCGCTGCGATCTTGTTTATGGTGTCCTCGTCCAGATGCTTAATTCTTGCCATCTCTTTCTCTCAGCTTCTTTTGGTATTTGGCCAAATGGTTCAGGGCCTCGATGGGCGTCATGCAATCCAGGTCTAAGCCCAGTATCTCCTCCAAAACAGGATCAAGTGTCTGGGGTTGCAATATTTTTTCGCTGTTTTCAGGAGCATCGAAGAATATGAGCTGAGTGTATCGAGACGATCTTTTCGCCTTCTTGTTCTTGGAGAGGGGCTCAATTATAGCCTCTCTCTCGATCTCCTTGAGGATCTCATCAGCCCTTCTCGTCACGATATCTGGCACGCCTGCGAGCCTTGCCACATGCACGCCATAGCTCTTGTCTGTGGCTCCTGGCACAACTGTTCGCAAGAACGTGATGCTGCCCTTCTCCTCCAACACAGCGATGCTGAAATTTCGAACACCAGGAAGCATCCCCTCCAGCTGCGTCAACTGATGGTAGTGGGTGGCAAAGACAGCTTTGCATTTAATGCTGCTATGCAGGTATTCGGATATGGCCCACGCAAGAGACAGGCCGTCAAATGTGGACGTTCCCCTACCCACCTCATCAAGAAGTACCAGACTGTCTCGCGTGGCAGAAGAAAGTATGCTGGCGATCTCCATCATCTCTACCATGAAGGTGCTCTGGCCTGCTGACAGATCGTCGTAAGCTCCCACGCGAGTGAAGATGCGGTCCACGAGGCAGAGAGAAGCAAATGATGCTGGCACAAAAGAGCCGGCCTGGGCCATGATCTGGCAGATGGCAATCTGCCTCATGAATGTGGACTTGCCTGCCATGTTTGGGCCAGTGAGTATGATAAGACGATTGCGGTCGTTGTCGAGGAGCACATCATTGGGCACAAAGCCCCCGCGCATGGCCCTGTCAAGCACGGGATGCTTGCAGCCCCGCAGGGAGATCCTGCCTTCCTGGTTGAATTCAGGCTTGACATAAGAGTTCTCTGCGGCCACAGTAGCCAGTGCCACGAGCACATCCAGCTCGCCCATGGCCGCAGCCCTCTGCAAGATCTCTTTTGAATATGCAGCAACGCCTTGTCGAACTTTTCCGAAGATCTCTTGCTCAAGCGCAATGGCTCGCTCCTGGGCAGAGAGTACCTGGGCCTCCATCTCTTTGAGCTCGGGAGTAATGAAGCGTTCCGCATTGGCAGTTGTTTGTTTGCGAATGTAATTTTCCGGAACCAGGTGCAGATTTGCACGAGAGACCTCTAGGTAGTAGCCGAAGACGTTATTGTAGGCGATCTTCAGGGACTTGATGCCTGTTCGTGCTCTCTCCGAGCCTTCAAGGCGCGATATCCAGCCTTTTCCGTCCCGCAGCAGAGAGCGAAGGTTATCTAGCTCTTGGTTGTAGCCATCCTTGATCACGCCGCCATCACGTATATTGGCTGGCGGATCTTCAGCTATTGATCTTTCAATTAAAGATGCAACCTCATCGAGCGGGCCGAGCTGGCATTGCAGGTCCTTGAGATAGCGCGCAGCAACGTCTTGAAGGATCTGGCATAACCCCGGAAGCCTTTGCAATGCGCTCTTCAGCACCACAAGCTCCTTGGGATTGACAATGGCACATGAGACCCTGCTCATCAACCTCTCCAGATCTGACGCACGTTTCAGCTCCTCGGCCAGCCTGGTCTGCAGCACAGGGCTGTGGCAGAGCTCCTCCACTGCATCCAGCCTCCGCATGATCAACTCTTTTGAGAGAAGGGGCATCTGAATCCAGCGGGCCATGGCCCGAGAGCCCATTGGTGTCGATGTCCTGCTCAGAAACTCCAGCAACGTTCCTCTGCGAGACCTGTCCCGAATGTTCCTCAGGATCTCAAGATTGCGCAAAGTGACATCATCGAGCCTCATGAACTCAGAGCCTGAATAGACCACGATCTCATTCAGGTGGCCCAGGGCATCGAAGTGAGATTTGTGCAGATAAGAGAGGATCGCTCCACAGGCGCGAGCCGAAAGCACCTTGTCCTCCAGCCGTAGCCTCTTCTCCCAGTCAGGACCAAACTGGCCCTCCAGGGCCAAAGCTGCATTTTCCCGGGAGAAGTGAGCCTCTTCCAGAACCTGCTGGCGAGTCTCTTCCCAGCTGAGACGGACGGGCGAGATGCATTCGCTTGGCCGGAACTTGGCAAGCTCTGACGTCAGCCTTTCAGATGGAATTTCAGTGGTCAGGAATTCTCCTGTGGATACGTCCGCAAATGCCAGCCCGATCCTGCCTCCATCTTCTACCACTGCTGCCAGAAAATTATTGGAGGACTCGTCCAGCATCGAGGGCTCTATGACTGTGCCTGGCGTCACCACGCGAGTTATCCTTCGCTTTACCAAGCCCTTGGCAGCCTTCGGATCCTCCACCTGATCGCAGATGGCAACTTTGTGTCCAGCTTTGATGAGCTTGGCAAGATAAGACTCAAGCGCATGGTATGGTACGCCAGCCAGCGGGATCTTGTTGCCATCGTCGTCCTTCTGACGCGAGGTCAGGGTGATGTTCAGATCCCTAGAGACGATGACAGCATCCTCTGCAAAGGTCTCGTAGAAGTCGCCAACTCTGAACAACAGTATTGCATCTGGATATTGTCTCTTCTCACTATAGTACTGCTCCATCAGGGGGGAGAGCTTAGTCGCTGACATCCTGGTCCATCATCCTTTTGTCTTCCTGATATTTTCCCTTTTTGAGATGTTATTTTTTCAAAAAAGCAGAAAGTGATCATCTGATGCCTGTAACCTGGATCTGCCGCGGTTCATGCACAGCCAGCGTAAATAGCGTCACTGCAGCGGCTATGGCTACGAATGCTGCCAGGGCGCCACTCACGCCATATGCATCGGCAGTGAGGCCTGCTATCAGCGGACCCACTACTACGCCCAACATTCTGGATGTGTTGAAGATCCCATAGATCTCGCCCCGGCGGCTCTGACTCGTGATATCGGAGATAAGCGCCGCAGCAGCAGGGCTGCCGATCCCAAGGCCTATGCCAAGGCCTGCATAAAGAGCTGCAATCTGAAGAAAGTCGGTCGCAGCCAAGAGCGCTGCGAAGGAGACTGCTCCTGCGAGACATCCAGCGAACATGAGTTGCTTTCTTCTTCCGCGGTCTGCCTGCCCGCCAAAGTAAATGTTAGACAATGCCGTACAGCTTCCATAAGCCAGGTAAATCAAACCCACATCTGTTGCTGAAAGCTTTAGCTGTGCAGCATAACTTGGCAGCATAGTATAGTTGAAGCCCCCAACGATTCCAGCCCATAGGACAACAGAACAACATGCGAAAAACGTAAGCCGATACCCTGAAACGATCAGCGGCTCCTTTGCCATTTCGCTTTGGCAAATCATCACTAGATTCTTCTTATTCGGCTCTCGCACTTTAAGATGAACTATTACGACGGACACTACGCCGAGAAATGCCCAGAAATAAAAAGGCGCTTTCAGGCCGTAAAGGTCATAGAGAAAACCTCCCAGAAAGGGGCCAAAGGCCAGGGCAGAGAAGAACGAGGCATTATACCAGCCCATCGCGGTCCCTCTCTCATGGGCCTCGGCCTGATCAATTATCAAGGCCATGGCTAGCGGCCAGACAGCCGAGGCTCCCACGCCTCCTAAGGCCCTGACAAGGAGGAGCATGTAGGCATCGCTGACATTGATGTAGAGGAGCGGCAGAAATGTAAATGTGAGAAGCCCAAGCAGGAGGATATTCTTTCGTCCCATCCGGTCTGATCTGCGGCCGATGGGAATTTGGCTGATCAGTTGTACTGCCCCATAAATTGAGACGATGATGCCGAGCATCGTGTAGGACGCCCCAAGATCCATGGCGTAGCTTGGAAATATGGGCGCGACCAGCGAAAACCCCAGAACGGCAACGAAAACGCTGAGATATAATGGTGCCTGACGACCAAAATCTTGCTTGGAAATCTTCTATCCCAGCTTTAAAACTTCAGCTCCATGCCAAGGATGGTCTCAGTATAGGACACTCCATTGATCTCCCGAACACTGAGCACAGCTCGGTTGAGATCGGAGATGCTCTCCACATCGGCGATGGCGATGAAATCCCTCTCACCGTAGACAGGAACGACTTCACGAATTCCCCTGATTCGTTCCAGAGCATCGTGGACAGCTTTCTCAGCCCCCGGCTCGACGTTGATCATGATAAAACCTTTCAAATCTCGACCCCACCAGAATGAACATCAAGCTTTGATGATTACAATTATAGTGTGTTCAGCACAAGTATTATCCTTTCGCCTGGATCATCCCTTTCAGCATCTCAATCTCTCTCTCAAAGCGATCCAGATGCATTTTTTCATTTGCAAGCAACAGACACTGCATTGCTTCCTCCAATCTTCCCAGAGCAATGAGCACTACAGCCCTGGATTCCAGATCGATCGCATCCCCGCCTTTCTGGAGGACAGTGTCGTATACCTGCAGAGCCTCCTCCATCCTGCCAAGGCTGTGCAAAGCCAAACCCTTGTTCCTTAAAGCATCCATATTTTCCGGGTCTATGGCCAGAGATCTATCGTAGCACTCTATGGCTTCTTCAGCGCGCCCCAACCGATAGAGTGCTACACCTTTGTTATTCCATGCCTCAGGAATATTTGGATTCATATCTAGGAGGCGCTCGAAGATCTCCAATGCCTCCTCGTACTTCATGCGCTTGACTTTATCTATGCCTTTGTGGATCAGAACCTTCTCTTTGCTGTTCATCTAGCATCACATGTAGCCCTGGATGGATGCAGACTCGCTTGCCTTTACCTGATTGCCTTGCCCCTTGAGCGCGTCCCCTGGCCTCTTTATCTCACCGAAGAGCTTCTCGTAGTCCTTGATGTGACCGCCCAGCCAGTTGTAAAGCTCCTTGGCCGCCAAGGGAGACAGGATGAGCTCAGTCTCTATCGTTCTCTCCATGACCGTCACGCTCTTTCCTCCTTCCACCAAGGCCTTGGGCGAATCATTGTAGAATGCGATTCTGAAGTCATATGGGCTGTGGCCGCCGATGGCCCCGATTGCGTAGATCTGCTTGAAGTCGGGATTGCGCCTGATCTCTACTGAAACTTCCATGGATGTAGAAGAGGCCTCATGCTTAAAAAAGATGGTGTTATGTCTGGCAATCTCATATGCCTGAGCTCAATTTCCAGCATCGAAATGTATTTAGGTGACTATTGCTTGTTGTGTTGCCGATACTATGATTGGGGTCTTAGGGTTAGAAGACGGAACGCTGGTGGAAGGTTCCGGTTTTGGCGCGCCCGGCATTGTCTCCGGGGAGCTGGTCTTCACCACAATCATGTCCGGCTACGAGGAGGCACTGACAGATCCCTCCTATCACGGACAGATGCTGATGTTCACATATCCTCTGCAGGGCAACTATGGGGTGAGCGGTAACGATTTTCAATCCGACAGGATGTGGCCAGTGGCCATGGTATGCAGGGAGTACTGGGATCGCCCCACGCATCATCGCTCAGTGAGGACGCTGAATAAATTTCTGCTCGATGAAGGAAAGCCGGGACTTTGCGGCGTTGACACCCGAATGCTCACTTTAAAAGTTAGGACGCAAGGCGTGATGAGGGCGACGATTGCTGTGGGCGCGAGAGATGAGATCTGCGACCTTGATGTTGTGAAGATGGCAAGATCTCAGCCGGATATCTCTGCACAGGATCTCTTGGGTGATGTAACATGCAAGAGCTCATACCACATCAAGGGCATTGGCCCCCGGATCGCGATGCTTGATCTTGGCATAAAGAGGAACATACTGAGGAGCCTGTCAGCTCGCGGGTTCGACATTCATGTTCTTCCTGCGCACGCCAGCATCTCCGATATCGAGGCTACAAGCCCTGAGGCCCTGTTCGTCTCCAATGGGCCGGGGGATCCACAGAGGGCTGTGGCGGCCATGGCTGCAGTGAAGCACTTCGCCGGCCAGATTCCAGTCTTTGGAATCTGCCTCGGCCACCAGATCATCGCCCTCGCGCTAGGAGCAGATACTTTCAAGCTCAAGTTCGGCCACCATGGAGGCAACCAGCCCGTAAAAGACCTGGAAAAAAAGATCGTCTACATCACCTCCCAAAATCATAACTTTGCCGTAGTTCCTGGCTCTGAGGAGGGCACTGGCCTTGAGATCTTCCAGGTCAACACCAACGACGGAACAGTTGAAGGAATAAAAAGCGACGAATTGAATATCCTGGCGGTCCAGTACCACCCCGAGGCCCACCCGGGACCGCTCTGCACCGAAGACCCCTTCTTTGCATCTGTCCAGCGAATGATGAAGCGCAAAGTTCCTGCTGCAGGCGGGAGGCGATGAAGATGCCCAAGAGAAACGACATTCACAAGGTCCTTCTCATCGGCTCTGGGCCAATACAGATTGGTCAGGCAGCGGAGTTTGATTTCTCTGGCTCTCAGGCCTGCAAATCGCTACGAGAGGAGGGTGTCGAGGTCGTCTTAGTCAACTCCAATCCGGCCACCATCATGACCGATCCTGATATGGCTGACAAAGTCTACATAGAGCCCCTGGTTCCGGAGATCGTGGCCAAGATCATCGAGAAGGAGCGGCCGGATGGCATAATAGCCGGGATCGGCGGCCAGACAGGTCTGAACATCACCAGCGAGCTGGCTGAGATGGGCGTTCTGGAGAAGTACGATGTCGAGGTTCTGGGAACCTCAGTCAAGTCCATCCAGGAGGCTGAGGACCGCGACCTCTTCAAGAAGGCCATGCAACGGATTGGAGAGCCTGTCCCGAAGAGCAAGGCAGTGGGATCATTGGAAGAGGCCTTGCAGGTTATGGATGAGCTGGGCCTGCCTCTGGTGGTCAGGCCTGCATATACCCTCGGCGGCTCAGGCGGCGGCATCGCCAAGACGCGCGAAGATCTCCTGAGGATATGTGAGATGGGACTTAAGAGATCCCGCATTCATCAGGTTCTTCTTGAGGAGAGCGTTGGCGGATGGATCGAGCTTGAGTATGAGGTGATGAGGGACTCGAACGACACTTGCATCACCATCTGCAACATGGAGAACATGGACCCCATGGGCATTCACACAGGCGAGTCCATAGTGGTAACTCCAATCCAGACGCTAGCAGATCACGAGATTCAGATGCTCAGGAGCGCAGCCATCAATATAATTCGCGCCCTTGGAATTGAGGGAGGCTGCAACATCCAGTTCGCCGTAAAGAACGGCGAGTATCGCGTCATCGAGGTCAATCCGCGAGTATCCAGGTCGTCCGCTCTGGCGTCGAAGGCCACGGGCTATCCAATTGCCCGCGTCACTGCCAAGATCGCCATTGGCATGACCCTGGACGAGATAAGAAACGACGTGACAAAAGAGACTCCCGCATCCTTCGAGCCTACCGTCGATTACGTGGTCACAAAGATCCCACGCTGGCCCTTTGACAAGTTCGTCAAGGCCGACAAGACCCTGACTACAGCAATGAAGTCCACAGGAGAGGTCATGGCCATCGGCAGAAGTTATGAGGAGTCTTTGATGAAGGCCGTGCGCTCGCTGGACATCGACAAAGAGTTCGGGTATGCCGGCAAGTACACCACATGGACTGATGACGATATCAGAGATATTTTGCAGAGCCCAACGGACGATCGGCTCTTCGCCATCTATCAGGCCTTGAAACGAAAGATGCCGCCCGAAGAGATCTCCAAGATAACTGGCATTGAGCCCTACTTCCTCCACAGGATCGAGAACATAATAGCCGTGGAGGATGAGATCTGCAGGGAGCTGAACCCAAAGACCCTCAGGAAGGCCAAGCGCACAGGCTTTACTGATGAGCAAATAGCCCGCCTGGTCAAAAAGACCAGGGAGGAGATAACCGACTTGCGGATCTCTTTGGGCATAGTTCCCACATACAAGATGGTGGACACCTGCGCTGCGGAATTCGCGGCTGCAACTCCCTATTATTACTCTTCATACGATACTGAATGCGAACTCAAACCGTCTGACCGCAAGAAGGTCCTGATACTTGGCTCGGGGCCGATAAGGATCGGCCAGGGCATCGAGTTCGATTACTGTACAGTCCATGCGGTGATGGCGCTGCGCGAGCAGGGCATCGAGGCTCACATCGTCAACAACAATCCAGAGACGGTATCGACGGATTATGATACCTCTGACAAGCTCTTCTTCGAACCCGTGACCCTGGAAGACGTCATGAACATCATCGAGAAGGAACGCCCATATGGGGTCATGGTTCAGTTCGGAGGCCAGACCGCCATTAACCTGGCCATACCCTTGGAAAAAGAGATTGCCAGGCGCGGCCTGAATACACGAATACTTGGAACGTCTCCTGATAGCATCGACCTCGCAGAGGACAGGGAGAGGTTCAACGCATTGATGAGGGACCTGAACATTCCTCAGCCCAACGCAGGAATTGCGTTCTCTCCGGCTGAGGCAAAGGCAGTCGCCGCAAGGATCGGCTATCCAGTTCTGGTCAGGCCGTCCTATGTTCTTGGAGGCAGGGCCATGGAGATCGTCTACGATGAGGCTGGGCTGGATGTCTACATGCGTGAGGCTGTGAGGGTTTCGCATGAGCATCCTGTGCTCATAGACGATTTCCTGCAAGATGCAGTGGAGATCGACGTGGATGCTGTCTGCGACGGCAAGGATGTCCTCATCGGCGCCATCATGGAGCACATCGAGGAGGCTGGCATTCACTCAGGCGACAGTGCCTGCATGATTCCGCCGCAGACTCTGCCAGGCGTGGTCTTGGAGGTTGTGCGGGACTACGTGAAGAGAATCGCCCTTGCCCTGAAGGTCAAAGGGATCGTAAATTTGCAGATGGCCTACAAGGACGGAACAGTCTATGTACTAGAGGCCAATCCCCGTTCCAGCCGGACAATACCATTTGTCTCGAAAGCTGTGGGCCTGCCATTGGCCAAGATCGCAGCCAATGTGATGATAGGAAAATCTTTGCGTGAGCAGGGCTATACCAAGGAGCCGAAAACGCCATACGTTTCTGTCAAGGAAGTTCTCTTGCCGTTTGACAAACTGCCGGGCGCAGATGTTCTGCTGGGACCGGAGATGAGGTCTACAGGAGAGGTCATGGGAATAGACTACAACCTTGGCCTGGCGTTCTTCAAGGCAGAGCTCTCTGCGGACAATTCGCTGCCACTGGAGGGTTTGGTCTTCATATCTGTCAAGGATGACGATAAAGCGGCTGCGGCAGTGGCTGCCAAGAAGCTCTCAGAGGCTGGTTTGAAGATCATCGCCACTGACAACACTGCTGAGTATCTGAAGAGATCTGGCATTAGCGTTGAGCGGGTGAACAAGATCTTCAACGGCAGCCCGAATGTCTTGGATTATATGAAACGCGGAGAGGTACGGCTCATCATAAATACGCCTACTACTAAGCAGTCCGTGAAAGACGGCTACCAGATCAGGCGCAGCGCAGTGGACTACCACGTCCCCTACATCACCACCATTCAGGCGGCGCAGGCATCTGCGGATGCCATTTGCAAGGCCAAGAAGGATCAGGTGACCATAAAGGCGCTGGATGAGTATCACAAAGAGGTATTCTACAAGTGAAGGCTCCCATGAAATCCAAGTGGAGGTCTTGGAGGACAAAGGTAAATAGAGACAGGCCAGACCGAAGCCTTTATCTGCGAGAAGGCGAGAGGAAATCTGCTTTCGGGCCCGTGGTCTAGCTGGTTATGACGTCGCCTTGACATGGCGGAGGTCATGCGTTCGAATCGCGTCGGGCCCACTTCTGCCCAAGTAGCTCAGTTGGGAGAGCGTCAGACTGAAGATCTGAATGTCCCCGGTTCGAGTCCGGGTTTGGGCATATTTTGGGCATATTTTACCTGGAAATTTTGGACTCTTAATTGCGATCTTGACTCATAGTATTAACCCAGACACTGATAATAATTCGCAAGCTAGTAATTTGGAAGTGATGATC
>JAUCQD010000158.1 GCA_030372945.1 Methanothrix sp.
GTAAAAAGGCACCACGATTTGTGGAATAGCACAGAGAATATCCCTACTATTCCCGAAAGCCATGGAGATAATATACTCAAGAAGTATGGCAGCGATATCAGGAGACTGCTTCAAGATACATTTGAAAAATTACCCCTAACGGAGAACTGCAAGGAGCATTTGGAGCGCATTGCATGCAGCCTTTTTTCAAAATTCCCCTCTGGAGTTCAGAATCAAGATTTCTCGGGTGTTGTTATAGCAGGCTTTGGAGAATTGGATACGTTCCCCGTTCTAGACGAGTTCTTCCTGGAAGGCATAGCACATGACAAGCTGAAGTATAAACGGCTACGGACTGAGCGAATTGATCTCAAGACCAGCGCAGCTATAATACCATTTGCCCAAAGGGAGATGGTGGACACTTTTATGCAGGGTGTTGATCCATCTTATCTGAAAGTGGAAGAGGGATTCTTAAAGGATATCTTCGATAGCTATGCCGCTGCGATCCCAAAAAGTCTTCAAAAATACACGCCAGAGGAACAGGAAAACCTCAAGGATAATCTTGTTTCCGCTGGAAAGGAAATATTAAACGACTTTAAAAATAAATTAGAAAGTCATCGCAAAGATAAGTATATTGAGCCCATTACAAACGTAGTCTCATTCCTTCCTAAGGACGAACTTGCAGCAATGGCTGAATCACTTGTGAACCTGACATCATTCAAGAGAAAGGTCTCTATGGAAAGTGAAACGGTTGGTGGTCCTGTTGACGTTGCCTTGATCTCCAAAGGAGATGGCTTTATATGGATAAAAAGGAAACATTATTTCAAAGCGGAATTGAATCCTCAATTCTTCGCTAATTATTATAGGGGTGGAGAAGATGAGCGGACAAAGGAAATATAAGTCGATCAGGGATATTGAGAAGACGTACTTGCCCAAATGCTTCCAGAAGAGGATGCTGATCGAGATCGAAGACCCACAGACCATAGGAAAGCGAATGGCGGAAGATACCTTCGATAAAGTTAAAGATAAATTCCTGCAAGCTCAGTGAAATCAGGCAATCAATCCATGTCAATTCTATTTTATTTAACTCCATTCATTTCGATTGCGATCTATGCTACTTTAATTGGGGTCTTTAGCATGAATTAGTAGATCGCGCAGAGCATAGTTTACGCTCTCCGCCCTGAAGTCAGGCTCTTTTCCAAAAGGCCGCTGAATATACCATGGCCTTGCCATCTCGCCATTGACCTCAACCAAAGCCAAAATGAAATCCTCAGGCTTGTTAAGTCCTGTCAGTATCTCATTCCTGGTAATAGTAACCGTCTCCGATCCAGCAGCCCTGCCTTTAACCTCAATGAACCGCAACTTTCCAGTTCCAGGGATCTTTGACTCGATATCGTACCCCCGATTCTCTGCGCTCACATCCACCGGCTCATAGCCCAAAGCCCTCTCCGCCTCCATGACAGCCTTCATGGCCATCTGCTCTATCTCGGCTCTGGCCAGCGGATCATCAGATACGCTTTTTCCGGTGCCAGTTGCCATATCGACAAATCCACGGGGAACCACCAGAGCACCACCGATAACCACCGGCGGCAGTGGCGACAGTCTCCGCTCCTGCTCCAGCTCTGCCATGCGCTTTTGAAGTCTGGCTTCAAGATCATCCGCCCTCTGCCTGGCTTTGGCCGAGTTTATTCTGGCGTTCACCTTTCCAGCAAGCTCCTGCTCCTTCAGCTCATTTGCCCTGTGATCCCAGTAGTTGATCTCCTTGGTAAGCCTGTCTTTCACCGCATCCATCGTCTTGGCGATCAGCTCCTCTCTTCTTTGTTTTACCTCTAAAAGATGCTGGGGCACAAGGTCTTCGACTGCATAAGAGAATGCTTTATCTTCAAGATCCTGGCAGAACCTTGTCTCCTTGAGCAGAGGCTCAATCGCCTTCCGTTCTTCTTCGCCGGCCGGCCGATAGTCAAGATACGGCGCATAGCCGACATTACGTGCAATGCCCTCCGAATCTATCTCAACAAACTGCATGCGCTTGGAGACAACTCTATGTTCGCCTGAGAGATCCAGCCGGGCGTCCTGAATGGAATGCTCCAAATAGACCAATGCCCTTGCGTTCTCGCCCCTATCATTAGGATCTACGAGAATCGTTCCTCTCCTGAGCAAATCCCTGTACCTCTCAAGGATTATATCGATCGTGGAATCCAAGAGAGGATGTCCTGGGCAGACGAAGGCCGCCAGAGGCTTACCTGGCACGTTGATCAGCTCCTTATCGAAGCATATCCTCTCGTACCTGGTGAGCACGGCCTCGCCAGTGCCTATCAGGCGATCCCTGTTCCGGATCACCGCAGGGACATGAGCGATCTCATAACGCCTTGGCTCGCGTTCCCTTATGCTTCCGCCGAGGAGCCTGAACGCCTCAAGGAAAA
>JAUCQD010000159.1 GCA_030372945.1 Methanothrix sp.
GCTCGGAGATGTGTATAAGAGACAGATAATAATAGTACTAACTGAGAATAATGGTGAATATGTATTCAGCCGGGTAGATATGGAGGAGTTTAACCGCTTCCAAAAATATCTCTACAAGAAAGGGGCACCTAACGGCACCGATGCGACCCCCACCAGCAAAGTGGCCGGAGATCTAGAGAAGACTTTTCGCAACCGATTTCTTAAATGGTTTCAGAATTACGACAGCTACGATCTCACAAGTGAGGAAAAAGAGGATCTTCAGAGGATGAATGCAGCGATAAGCAATGATGCAGAGAAGATTCTCGCTTGTTTGCAGGAGAAGTTCGCTCTGAAGAGCCCCAAAGACAACGCCATAATCACCCTGGGAATCGAGAGGAATGGCGAGCTGCAATATCCAGGAGACATTCCTCTCTTCAAGAATATTTTATTGCGAAAGGGGAAGGACAAATACTACATCAAGAAGTCGCAAGGAGAGTCAAAGGGCCTGGATGCAGCTTGCTCTGTGTGCAAAGAGCGAAAGGATGAGGTCTATGGCTTTGCCATCCCCTGGACCTTTCACACCTTTGACAAGCCCGGATTCATCGCTGGCGGATTTGATGTGTCGGAATCCTGGAAGAATACGCCGGTCTGCTTCGACTGCGCCACTCGCCTGGAGCTTGGCAAGAAATACATCGAGGAGAGGCTGGACTTCAGCTTCTACGGCTTTCGATACTTGCTTGTGCCAAAGCTTGCGCTGGGCGGCGACTTCCAGGACGTTCTTTGCATACTGGCCGGAAAAGATCAGAAGAGAGAGCAGAAGCTCTCAGGCGAAGTCAGAAAAAGCCTAACCTCGGATGAAGAAGAGATACTGGACATCGTCAAGGAGATGAAGGATTTCATCAGCAACAGTTTGGTATTCTACAAGAAGGAGCAGTCCTCGTATAGAATTCTTCTTCTGATCGAGGGGGTTCTGCCATCTCGATTGAGAGAGCTCTTCGATGCCAAAGACAGAGTTGATGAGCGCTTTAAGGTTTATTCCGACCTCCTCCTGAGCGATGGCCAGAGAGAGAAGAGCCACCTGGAGTTCAACTTCGGGGTTGCGAGGAGATTTTTCCCTCAGGAGTCAAAGAACAGGACCTTTGACAAGATCTTCCTGGAGGTCGTGAATAAGACCTTCGTCGGAGACCAAATCGATTATTATTTGCTGATGGATTTCATAATGAGAAGAGCAAGAGAGGCGTTCATCGAGGGATATCCCACCAATATCGACACGCTGAATGGCTTTCTGCTGCTGCATTATCTGAATGAACTCAATCTTTTGAGAGACCACAAGGAGGAACTGAAAGATATGGAGGAAAAGGGCAGGCTGATATCAATCGAGGATCTCGAAGGCCTCCCGATGGAACGAAGAGTTGAGAGATTCTTTGATGCCAATGGACCGTTCTTTACAAGCGACGCCAAGAAAGCCACCTTCCTGGAAGGCGTTCTGGCTCAAAAGCTGCTCAACATCCAGTGGATGGACAAAAAAGCAACGCCATTCAGGACCAAGCTGCATGGACTGAAGATGAATGAAGCATTGATCAAAAGGCTTCTGCCGGAGATTCAGAACAAGCTGGAAGAATACGGCAAAAACTACTATCGGGATCTGGAATCCATCATTGCTCAACACTTCATCTTGGCTGGAGAGAAGTGGAAGGAGACAGATGATGAGCTGAGCTTCTACTTCGTGCTGGGAATGGATATGCAGAAGCTATTCAAGAACGAGAAGGAAGACAATGGGCAGATAGGCGAGGAGGCATGAAAATGAGTGAGGAAGTCAAGAACAGATCTGAGATTCTTTTCATTTATGATATTCGCGATGGAAATCCAAACGGCGACCCAATGGACGAGAACAAGCCCAGGATAGACGAAGAGACCGGAGTAAACCTAGTGACCGATGTCCGGCTTAAGAGGACCATCAGGGACTACCTCTACAACTTCAAGGGCCAGGAGATCTTTGTGAGAGAAGTGGCTTACGATGACCAGGGGCACGTTCAGGATGGAAAGATGAGAGCTGGCAATTTTGACAATGACCCCAAAAGGATTCTGAGCAAGTGCATCGATATCCGTCTCTTCGGAGGAGTGATTCCCCTAAAAGAAGATTCCATCACCTACACCGGTCCTGTTCAGTTCAAGATGGGCAGATCGCTTCACCGCGTGTCCATGAAGCACATCAAGGGAACTGGGGCCTTCGCCTCAAAGGAGGGCTCGAAGCAGTCCACGTTCCGAGAGGAGGACATCTTGCCATATTCGCTCATCCTGTTCTACGGAATCATAAACGAGAACGCTGCCAAGCACACTCATCTCACAGAAGATGACGTGAAGCTCCTTCTGGATGGAACCTGGAATGGGACCAAGAGCCTGATCTCCAGGACCAAGGCTGGGCAGGTCCCAAGGCTGCTTGTGAAAGTGAACTACAGCCGGGAGAACTATCACATCGGCGATCTGGACAAGATGCTCAAGCTGACCACCGAGATGCCTCACGAAAGCATCCGCGGAACTGAGGACTTCAAGATAGACATCACTGGCCTGGTCATGAAACTGGCTGCCGAGAAGGGCTCTATCAGGGACATTGAGATCCGTGCAGACGATCGGTTGAGTTTCTGCAAAGACGGAGCAGATTTTTCAATTGACGCTCTGGCAGCGGCTACAGGCATTTCAGTGAAGCCGATTGCGTTCTGAGGTCCGGATGCCGGAAAAAGTATTAGTATTCGATGTATGGGGAGACTACGCCCACTTCAGGAAGAATTACTCTACAAGCTCGCCTCTCACATATTCTTTTCCGCCCAGAACAGCACTCTCTGGACTGATTGCGGCAATTGGCGGCCTGGATAAATCAGATTATTTCAGCTGGTTCTTCAGAGACGATGCTTCAATAGGCTGCAGGATATTGAATCCCATTAAAAAGGTAAGGATAGGCGAGAACCTGATAGATACCAAAAGCGCCCTGAAGATGCACCTGATCAAGAACCGGACGCAGATCCGGTTTGAGTTTGTGAAAGATCCGAGGTACAGGGTCTATTTCTGGCACACCGACGAAGCCTTTTACGGAAAAGTCAAGAAAATGCTTTTGGGTCACCAATCCGTTTACACGCCATGTCTTGGGCTGAGCCAGCTTGTATGTAACTTTAATTTTGTCGGAGAGTTCGAGCTGAGAGCATTGGGGGAGGACATCCATGAAATCGACAGCGTCGTCCCTGGAAAGTTCATCTCAGAGCCGGAGTTTGAGGAGGGAAAAGAATACTTCTCTGAGGTGATGCCCTGCGAAATGGGCGAAGAGCGAGAGGTTAAGGACTACCGAGAGATTCTCTTTGAGCGCAATGGAGAGAGCATTCGAGCAAGGGTCAGCGAGTTGTGGGAGTTGAAGAACAGCGGAGATGGCGAGCGGATCTTATTCCTTTAATCTGAAGTCCCATCCGGATAAGCGTCTGGTTGATCATCTGCGGCGGGTGGGGAGGTTAGCCAAGAAAACAGTAGCAGAGAAGTCCCTAAACATAGATGATGCCGAAGTCCTTGAGGATGCAGCCTACCTCATTGGAATCACTCACGACCTGGGAAAAGCAACCAGCTTTTTCCAGGAATACATCGATGAAAAGGACGAGGGGAAGAAAAGGTCCCTCAAGGCCAGGGATGTAACCCATCACGGCCTGCTATCCGCATTTATTACTTATGCTGTGATGAGGGATTACTTGAGGCAGACTGGACGTTCGGGCGAACTGGCCGATTATCTGCCCATCCTGTCCTTCCTTGCAGTAAAAAGGCATCACGGCAATTTGCTAAATGCAATGGACGAGATCAAGGATATTGATGCTGATAAAGACAGGATTCTGAAGGTTGCACAAGAACAGATAGAATCCATCGACATGACTGGCAGGGCAGAGATCAACGAGATGGTTGGGGTGCTCTTGCAGGAGGGCAACATCGATTTAGAGTTCAACTT
>JAUCQD010000160.1 GCA_030372945.1 Methanothrix sp.
CGTCGCTCCGATGCCGATGTAGGCAAAGTGCGCCAGAGCCTGCACGACAGCCATGATCTCATCGTGCTCGTCTGCGTCCAATGTCTCTATCCTCGCACCATCTGACTCGAAGATCGACCGAATGACAGGAAGCCATTTTTCGCTCTTCCCTTTCACAGGAGTGAGGATGATGGTCTGGCCGCGCATGTTCGGCATTGTGGGCCCGAACATGGGATGAGTGCCCAAAACCTCAACTCCCTTGGGCGCATAGGTCTTCATGGCCTTCACAGGGCCAGATTTTATCGAGGTCACATCCATGAGCAGGCTTCCTGCATGCATGCGAGGCGCAACCTCGCGTATCACCTCCACAGTCCTCTCAATCAGGACGCTTACGAGGACGATGTCGCTCGTCTCCACCTCTTTTAGCCGATCGGTAGCATACCGCACACCAAGGCGTTCTGCCACCTCCACCCTGCCCCTCGGCCCCCAGATGGAGACCTCGAAGCCCTTCTCTTTAAAATAGCGTGCGAACCACGATCCAGTCTCGCCTGTGCCTCCCAATATCAGTATGCGTGTCATCTTCTCTCCTTCAGTCCATCTCGAACAGCTTTCTCCATAACATGCACTGGAGCCTTCAGGCCTGTCCAGATCTCCAGCGATTTCGCTCCCTGGTAGACCAGCATCATCACGCCATCGATGGCCACTATGCCAGCCTGGCGAGCTGCTTTGAGGAGCTCTGTCTCACGATTGTAAACGATATCGAAGACGACCTGACCTCTTCGAAGCAATCGGCCATCGAAGAGAATTGGATCGCCTTGCTTCATGCCAACTGAGGTGGCATTTATTATTATATCCGACTGAAGGAGAATTTGGCCCAGATCGCACAGGCCAAAGCCGATCCCACCTACGGACGCAGCCAGCTCATCCGCTTTTTTAGTGTTCCGATTTGCGACAAAGATCTCTGCGCCCTCATGTTTCAGAGAGTAGGCAATGGCGCGAGCCGCTCCACCTGCCCCGATCAAAAGCACCTTGCTGCCCTGAAGCCTGATCTCTGCATCCCTCAGGGCCTGAAGTGCGCCCTCTCCATCGGTGTTGTGGCCCGCTATCCTATGGTTCCGACCAAAAGATACTGTGTTCACCGCTCCGATATCCTTCGCGAGCTCATCGGGCTGCAGGACGTCCAGCTCCAGCGCCTTCTCCTTCAGGGGTATGGTCAGATTCAAACCGCCGAAGCCCATCGCTGCTGCTCCAATGAGGGCATCTTCCAGGCATTCCAAGGAGACGCGAAAGGCATGATAGCACGCGTCCATTCCCAAAGCTCGAAAGGCAGCATTCTGCATGGCTGGAGAGAGAGAGTGCTCGATTGGATCGCCGAAAATCCCGAAGATCTTCATGAATGCAAGTGGTGTCTTTTTGCCTAAATAATTTGCAGCAGGTACCAGAGGCATCCGCCGACCCCAGCTCCTAGGGCAGTCGCCACAAGGTTAACTCCATTGTTGCTCAAAATGCCACGGCTCTGAAGCGTGGCTCCGAGAAAGCTGTCGAAGTTGGTGCCAAGGAAACCGCCAATAGTTCCCACTATGATGCCAAAGATGCCGACCATGCCAGTGACCGTGGCAAGAAGGCCTATGATGAAGGCGCCCACAATCGAAGCTGCTTCGCCAAGAGGCGTCACACCTCCATCAACGCCTGGTTGCGTCTCTTTGAGGGTGGTGATCATCCTCGGCCTGGAGCGACTCGTCTCGCCGATCTCGCTGGCCAGTGTGTCGCCGTTGGCTGTTGCCACTGAACCAATGAAGGCGTAAATGAAGACGTCGCTTCCATAAATTCCGTAACAGATGGCCAGTGCCAGAGGGACGAGGCTGTTGCTATAAACATTTTTGTAGCCGCGCACGCCACCATGCGACTGCGCAATTCCCAGCTTATTCTTGTAGGCATATCCATAATGAGTGAAGCCGCCTCCCAACAGATAAAAGGCAAGCAGAAGCAGGAACCAGTTCAGCCCTCCAAACAAGATGACTAGGAGGCCTACGATTGCCTCGCTCAGCACTGCATCCGAGTCCGCAGCCTTGGCCCAGTAGGCTCCAATTCCGAGCATGAGAGCAAAAATAAAGATTAACAGGATGCGCGGCATCTCGGGCAGAGGATAGTCGAAGGAGAAGAGCCACATCACCATTGCAGTTCCAAATGGGACTGTGAAGTCACGCTCCTTCGAAGCATGGTGCAGAAAAGCACCAGAGAGCCCGCCCAAGATCGCGAGGAAAAGGATTTTCTCAGACGACAGGCTTCCTGAGGAGATCATGCTCGCCAGGGGATAGCCCAGAGCAACTGTGATCATGAGGTAGATCATGCTTCCTGCCAGGGACTCGAGCCTCTTAAAAGCCAGAGGGGCAAAAGTGGACGCCACAAATGAGATGGCAATGACATATAGCGGGAGGTCACAGTGCATGATGCTCAGGGCAGGCCTCAGGAGGACGAGCATGGCCAATGAGGCTGAAAGCAAGCGAGAGCCTGGGTCGAAAAGGATGAGGGCCCCAAGGGGAATGGCTGTGAGAGCCCCGGCATAAGGCAGCAATAGCACCATCAGCCCGATGACCATCCTGGCAATATCGTCCCTTTGCATGAACCTCAAGAACTGATTCATCGCAAAAATACTTTGCCTATGGAAAGTACATGAATTTCAACCATGATTCATCGCCTTTACGAACGGATCCTGGAAGCTGAGATCTCCAAGAACAGAATACCTACATGTGTAGCCGTTGTCCTCAGCACCGGGGACTTGAGCGGCAGGGGCTTGAAGCAATTGAGGTCCGTGCTGGAATGGTGCAGATCTACAGGCCTTGGTTCCATCATGCTCTATGTAAATGATGATGCTCCCGAGATTCGAGCACTCGTTGCCGCAGAGCTTGCAGACGCCCAGGCTCAGGTCAGCTTGCACACGGTCGACGGCGTCGAACACATGGGAGACGGCATTGGAGTAAAAATGATCATATCAATAGGCTACGGAGGAAAGCACGAGGTTGTAGAGGCATTCAGGAGCCTCCTGAAAGATGTCCAAAATGGATGTCTGAATCCTGAGGATATCAACGAAGAGTCGATAGAGGCCCACCTAAGGTTCAGCCAGAAACCTGACCTAGTTATAAGAGCCGGGGGCAAGCAGCTCAGCGATTTCATGATCTGGCAGGCTGCCTATTCAGAGCTTTATTTTACTGATGTCGACTGGCGCGCCCTGAGAAAGATCGATTTCCTTCGCGCTATCAGGGACTGGCAACGAAGAGATAGGCGCTTCGGGCGCTAATTGGACCTTGGGACCTGCGCGGCCTTTAAAATATCCTTGGTCGCGAGAATCTCCAGGAAACGCGATGGAATCATCTCCGAGATGACGATATCATCGTTCACTGTCATCATCTTCACTCCTTCCTTTTGGGCATTTGCAGCATCGACCTGGATTATTTTTGGGTTTCCCGTGCGAAATGAGGCCACATGCCATGCTTTCTGGGGAGTGGTTGAGAGATGGACGTACCTTTGAGATGCTGATTTGAGGCCAATTTCCAGGATCCTGTCCGCCTCTTCCTCGCTTGCACCATAGTAAAGTTTGGGAAGCCTGTTGTCGGCGTGGTCCAGCTCCACATCCACCGAGTGCCCATACCTGGCCCTGACCTTGTCGTTGTGTATCTCATACCTTTGCTTGGGATCAGACTCGACAAGTGCGATCACCAGCTCCTTGCTGGCCCAGCGGTGTCGGCTTCTAACCACCTCACCAAGCTTTGCGAGATCGACCCATCCCCTGGAGTCCATCTCCAACCCCAGGTCTCCTGGGAAATGCCGCAGCCCACCCGCCACCAGTCGGCCAAGCTGTTCTGTTTTGGTCTCATCCAAAAGAAGCTGACCTGCCGAGCCGCACTCGCAATGCTCTCCCCTGAAAAATCCGTGCTGAGGGCAACGTTTAATCATCCACAGAACTCCTAATTACAAAGTTTGGCCCTACGGATAGATATAACTGACCATCATGCCAAGCAAAGTCTCAAATACGTTTGTTTGGAATAAACCAATATGCCTGATTCAAATGAGGTCGAGAGAAAGATACGCGAGATACTGCTCGATATGGGCGATGATCAACTCTTGGCCGAGCTGGGTGGAGTTCTCAAAGGTTTTGATGAGCGTGACCGCAGGATCAGTGATACTCTGGAAGAGATGATCGAAGAGGTTGACCGGCTCCTGCTCAAACTGGACGAGCTTGAGGCCGAGCAGCTGGCCGAAGAAGACGAACTATAGCATCAGGTGAGGCCTCTTGGATACGCTACCAGACATTCAAGCCTGCGAGCCTGACTATCCCATCAACCTGACAAGGGTTGGTGTGACGGGCGTCAAGAAGCTCGTAAAAGTTGAGCGCGGAAATGACGAGCGTCCTGTGATCTTGATCTCCAATTTTGAGGTTTTCGTGGACCTCCCCTCGGACCGCAAGGGAGCCAACCTATCACGCAACTTTGAGGTGATCGACGAGGTTTTGGAGGAAGCCATAAGCTGTCCTGTTTACGAGATCGAGGAGCTTTGCGGCGAGATTGCCAAAAGACTTCTCCACAGGCACGAGTACGCATCTCAAGCCGAGGTGAAGATGAAGAGCGAGTACATCGTCCGCAGACAGACGCCTGTGACAAAAGTCACATGTCAGGAAGTTGTGGACATATTTGCCGAAGCAGTTGCAAAAGCAGGGCCTTCTGGGTATCTGAAGAAGACCGTCGGAGCTGAGGTTTTAGGAACCACGGCCTGTCCATGTGCCCAGGAGATCCTGAAGGAACAGGTCCAAAGGGAGCTGGCAAAACTGGGTGTGTCGGAGGAATCTGCCATTGAGTTCTCTGAGAGGATGCCCATTGCCACGCATAATCAGAGAGGTCGCGGCAGCATATCGGTCGAGGTTCATGACCGGCGTTGCGTTTCCATCGACAGGATCATCAAGATCATCGAGGAGTCCATGAGCTCCAAGGTTTACGGCCTTCTGAAGCGTCCTGACGAGGCAGCTGTGGTGGCAAAAGCCCACAGCAATCCCAAGTTTGTGGAGGACTGCGTCAGAACCATGGCCCAGAAGGTGGTTGAGGCCTTTTCAGACCTCCCTGACGACGCTGCTGTGACCCTCAAGCAGATAAACGAGGAGAGCATCCATCAGCATAATGCCTTTGCTGAGAGAACCGCCAAGATGGGAGAGCTTCGATCTGAGCTTGCAAGCATCAGGGACGGACAATGACGGAGATTGAAAAAATTTCAGGCCCCCTCAGAGAGCTTCTTTGCGAGAAGGAGATCATAGCCAGATGCGAACTTCTTTTGCGAATTTATGACATCGTCTCAGCCGCAAAACTGAACGACCAGGAATCTGATGAGTTGAGGAAGATGGTAGGAGAGAGCATTGCCCCAGGCATCTTTGCCAGCATCATGAACGGTGAGGCAATCTTCTTCGATCTGCCGAAGCTTGATGCTTACACTCAGATGAACGGCCGAATCTTCCATTTTCTTCACACAAAGAGATACAGCAAGCAGGACTTCGATGATGCCCATCGCAGATTCCTTCAAGCCATCCCGGAGCTGAAGGGCATCTTGAAGAAGAGCTTGGTTTGTATGCTGAAGTCCTTCATGAAGGATGCTGGATACATCCTTTCCAGTGAGGGGGATGAAATGCTCAGATTCTCAGCTGCTGGTCGCACACTGCAGGCCTATGTTGTCACAAGCGTCGAATCCATCGATCTAAACTCGTGCGAGCAAAAGATGCAGCCGGAAGTGGACTGCGTAATCCTTGTGCCAAGCGGCGAGAGCCTGGAGCCATTCATGCAGTTTTTCCGGGAAAAAGGCCAGATGGCTGAGGAGAAGGGCATTATGATCTGGCTCGCAAACATGGAGAAGGGGACCATCGATCCATTCATCGGCTACACAACGGACATGGATATCTACGAACAGTTCAATAATCCGCGCCTGGCTGAGATGGTGAGGAACAACTGGACGAAGAAGCCAAGAACTTGAGAACATTGATGATTACATCTCTCATTTCTTATCCATCTGCGAGTATTCTATACGATGATGATATTATTAATAAAATACAAACCTTCGTGCCCTCAAGCTAAAAGCAAACATTAAATAGATAGAAAGATCATTAAAAAGCAGTAGCAAGTCAAAAAAATGGCAGTAGCAAATCAAAAAAAATGGAGTGGGGTAAATGGAGGTCTGGCTACCAATGCTGGTCATGTTTTTTGTCATGACCAATGTCGCCTTTGGCGCAGTTGGCGATGGCAGCGTCTCTGATGGGGCATCATCTATCCAGCCAGGTCAAAGCTATTCGACCGGTGCGGCTGTGCAAAGTGCAGGTTCCCAGTTCACCGGCTATCAGGCAGCATCAGCGGGAGCATCTTATGGCAGCTATGCCCAGTATCAGAGCAATCAACCGGCCCAGTCCTCTTCTCAGAGCGCACAAGCCATTACCACCTCTCTGCCCCAGATCGCAGGACCTTATCAGGAGAGCATGGCTGCTGACGATTTGAAGCTCTCCCAGCCTGTGGCAGATAGCTTCCGCCCTGATGAGAGCCTTGGTTTTGTGTCCGCAACTCTGCCAAGCGATTTGACCGCAGGAGCCGGCAGCACAACTTATGGAAGCACTACAGGCAGCATGACGGCCTCAAGCCCCTGGTACTATCCAGGCTCGATGGTCTCTCCCAACAAGTTCTATGTTCAGACCTCATACGGCCTTGCAACTGTTGGAGGTTGCCGTTATGGCGGGTATCTGCCCCTCTGGGCTGACATATCCTCAGGTGGCAACCTTTTTGTATATGAGTGGTATCCGGGCCAGAGCACGCCACACGTGAGATTTTGGGACTGGACCTGGACAGGCTTCAAAAAAGGCTGGTTTTACGGTGATGTGGCTGGCTGGCACATCCTCTGCTACAATTGCCGTGATTGGTCGAATTACGTCTATATTTACGTCTATCCCACCAACGTGTACTC
>JAUCQD010000161.1 GCA_030372945.1 Methanothrix sp.
GGTAGCCCTCGCTGTAAGGAAGCTCAAATTCCATCTGAGGCCTCGTGATCAATGTGGTCTTCTGCGGCATCGAGCAGAGATTATACTCCCTCCCACTTAAACCTGTCGATTGTTGCAATAATTTCATTTTATTGCAATTATGTATTTTTAAATGCAAACCTCTGCAATGAAAAAGCATTTATGCATACAATCTTCAATGTCGGTCAATGAAGACCTACATCTCCCTCTCGGGCTTTGATGCATCTCAAATCGTCTCCCTGATAGTGAAATATGGGATCGAGGGTGGCGACCGAATAGTTCTCATTCGCCCCATTGAGGAGAGAGATTCGCGCGGAGAGCTGACAGTCCAGGCAGTGCGGGACCTCTCCAGGCAGATCGACAGTAAAATCGATCTGCAGATTCACCGCGTCGATCACAGGGATTTCGAAGGGATGGTTTTATCTCTGAAGGACTTGCTGGAACGATCTGAGGGCCAGGTCTTTGCAAACCTCTCAGGCGGTCCGCGAGAGATCTTTCTGGCCTTTACTATCGCCTGCCTCTCCCATCCTTTGAAGATTTTCCGGGCAACCAACTTCAGCGATATCGAACGATGCCTCAATGAAATTGCTCTTCCGAATATCGCAGCAGTTCTCGAAGAAAAGCAGAAAAGAATACTCAACGACGTGCTCGAAAGCCAGCCTACCACTATCAGTGAGATCGCCGGGCGGCTTGGCCTCTCTGAGAGCACAGTCTCCCGCCAGGTAGCCCGGCTTGCAGACCTCAAGGCCCTGGAGATCTCACCGAAGGGCAAGACGAAGGAGATTCGCATAACTCTGACGGGAAAGATGCTTCTTTGAGGGCACTTTGTGCCTCTGCGGTCTTGCCGTTCCGTCCTGTTTCTTATGTAACCTGTCAACAGCTTTATCTAATTCCATTACATAAGAAATCCTGTGCTGCCCAAATCCATCCACGACCGCCTGCAAGAGCAGGATCTGCCGGTCCTTTACGAAATAAGGGACCTTGTGGCAGGGCTTATCTTGAAAAAAGAAGCGTCCCTGCGAGAGCCTAGTAATGACCAGGTCGCAGGGCGGGAGGTCGTGGAGGAGAGGCATTCCGCCTCCATGACCTATCGCCTGGAGCGCGTCTCATGCGGAAAGAACTGCAAGGGCTGCCCTCACGGGCCTTATTGGTATGGTTACTGGCGGGAAGGTGGCAAAACTCGCTCGAAGTACATCGGCAAGAACCTGAGGAAGAAATTATGAAGGGTCTTTCGATCTTGGTTGTAATTGCTCTCGCAGCTCTCCTCTGCGGTTGCGTATCGCCTGAAGAGCTGCCATCAGGCAAGATCAACGTCGTGACTACCATCGCCCCACAAAGAGAGCTCATAAAATCAGTGGGCAAAGATTTTGTCAACATCACAGTATTGGTACCTCCTGGAGCCGAGCCCCACACCTTCGAGCCCACTCCCTCGCAGATGAGGGCAGTGGCAGATGCAGATCTGTACATCATGAATGGGGCGGGCCTCGAGTTCTGGATGGACAGATTGCTACAGGTCAATAAAAAAATGGTAGTAGTAGACACCTCCAAAGGCATAGACCTCGTTTGGGAGAGCGGAGGCGAGGCCGACCCCCACATCTGGCTCTCCCTGCGCAATGCTGTAGTGCAGCTGGATAACATCTACCAGGGCCTGGTTCAGGTCGATCCGGACAATAAGGATTTTTATCTCAAGAACAAAGAGGAATATGTGCAAAAATTGCAATCCTTGGACGCCGAGCTGAACCAGAGCTTCTCCACTGCGCACCGCAAAATCTTCGTAGTGCATCACCCTGCCTGGACCTACTTCGCCCGCGACTACAACCTTGAGCAGGTGCCTCTGATGGAGAACGAGAAGGAGCCAGGACCAAAATACCTTGGAGAGGTGATCGATCTGGCAAGAAAGAATAACATCACTGCAATCTTCGTTGAGCCGGAGTTCAATCCCAAGGCAGCAGAGGTGATCGCCAAAGAGATGAATGCCCGCATCATCGATCTGGATCCACTGGCCGAGAACTACCTGGAAAACATGCGCCATGCCGGGAAAATGATAGCTGAGAGCCTCGTATCATGAATATCGTATCAATTCGCGGCCTTTGGGTCTACCACAGGACGCACCCTGTCCTGGAGGAGATAAACCTGGATCTTGAGGAGGGCGATTTCCTGGGCCTGATAGGTCCAAACGGCGGCGGGAAGTCCACACTCCTCAAGGTCATGCTCGGTCTGATAAAACCCGACCGAGGCACAGTTTTGATCTTTGGCAAGTCTCCCAAGGATGCGCGCGGGCGCATAGGCTACATGCCCCAGAAAACTCTCTTTGATCAGAACTTTCCAGTCAAAGCCCTGGAAGTTGTTCTCATGGGAAGATATAGCCGGGCAGGCCTGTTGCGGCGCTATGGCCGCGAGGACCGCGATGCTTCAATGCGGGCCCTGGAGGCAGTTGGAATGGGCGGCCACGCGGAGCGCGAGATTGGCTCTCTCTCTGGAGGCGAGCAGCAGAGGGTCTTTGTGGCGCGATCTCTCGTTTCAGATCCCAGGTTGCTTTTGCTCGACGAGCCGACATCAGGAGTTGACTCAGCCCAGCAGACTGAGTTCTACGATCTTCTCTCTCGCCTTAATCGCGATATGGGCATTGCAATTGTGCTGGTATCCCATGACATCACAGCGGTCTCCACCCATGTTAAAAAAATCGCCTGCTTGAATCAGCGGCTCTATTACCATGGCTCTGGGGAGCTGGCCCGTGAGGACATCGAGAAGGCCTACGGCTGCCCTGTGGAGATGATTGCACATGGCACGCCCCATCGCGTTTTGAGGAAACATGATTGAGCTTCAAATTGATTTTCTCCAGTACGACTTCATGCGCAGCGCCCTCGCAGCAGGCCTCGTCGCATCGGTGCTATGTAGCATAATAGGGATATACGTAATATTAAATAAAATTGTAT
>JAUCQD010000162.1 GCA_030372945.1 Methanothrix sp.
GGCTATGCCGTTGCGCCTCGATGGATCGCAGATCAGTATCGCAGAGCTGCACCTCCATTCTTCAGCATAACCTGCGCCTCTGTGGCTGCAGGAGTGGCTGCGCTCTCTGATCTGGATTTCATGCACCAGTCTGTGAAAAAAATTCGTGCGGAGAGGATGCGACTGCAAAAGGAGATCGAATCTCATCCTTCGCAAGCCAACTTCATTTACATCGATACAGCAGAGCCTTCTGACGAGTTCGTGGAGAAATTCCTGAAGAGAGGCATCATCATTCGAGACTGCCGCTCATTTAGGGGAGCGGGTGAGCACCACGTGCGCGTGACCGTGGGGACCCCAGCAGAGAACGATCGCTTTCTTTCAGCATTCCGGGAGATATGTACATAGCGCTCACGGGAACTCCGGGCACTGGAAAGACAACAGCCGCCAGGCTCCTTCCCTACAAGGTCATGGACATCAATGCTCTTGTGAAGGACGGGCTTAACTTTGGGCTTGACCCTCGTCAGGGCTGCCTGGAGGCTGACATGGAGGGGCTTGGCAAGCGCCTGAAGGAGCTGGATTCTGAAGAGGTCTGCATCCTGGAAGGCCATCTCTCCCACCACTTCGCAGACTGGTCGATAGTCCTTAGGCTGGATCCAGCGGTTCTTCGACTGCGTCTGGAGGCGCGCGGCTATTCGCATGAGAAGACGCGGGAAAATCTGGAAGCTGAGGCGCTAGATGTGATTCTTGTCGAGGCGGTGGAGCGATGCCACCGCGTGGATGAGATCGACACCACCAAAAAGACGCCGCAGGAGGTAGCAAATCTGATTGTGAAAATAATCGAGGGCGAGATCGATCTGCCTCCCGGCCAGGTAGACTGGATGTATTACTTTGAACAGCGTCATCCTTCCTTCTTCACTGCCCGGCTCTCGTCTACAACGATGTAATCCTTCACTGCAACTACGGAACTGAAGGGTATTAGCACGAACTTTCCCTGCTCCCTGTACTTCATGCGGTTGAGCTCTGAATCGGGCTTCACCACCAGGTCCACGAGCTTTCCTGTCTTAAGCTCGAAGACCACATTCTCAAGCTCTCCCAACACCGCCCCGTCGATGTTCACAATCTCCTTGCCGGCCATAGTTCCCGCGAACACCTTTCCCATTCTCCAAACACCATCCAATCGAGCAATTCAAATGCGATCAGTTTCCTATCTGTAGCCTATCAACGAGCTGGGTTCGATCTTCACTCCGCCCTTGAACCTCTCGCTGATGCGCTCGTAGTAGCTTACCATGCTCTCCTCGACGCTCGGCCTGACCTTCTTTAAGGCCTCACGATAATGGTTCATCTCCACTCGATCGAGATTCTCACGCATGGCCAGCATTGCAGCCTCGCAGCAAAGCGAATCCAGATCAGAGCCAACATAGCCCTCTGTCAGTTCTGCCAGCTCCTCCAAATTGACATCCTCGCTATTTGGTATCCTTTTGGCATGAATTTTAAGGATCTCATATCTGCCCAGCTTATCTGGCGGACCTACAAGGAGCAATCGATCGAACCTGCCAGAGCGCAAGAGCGCTGGGTCGAGGATGTCCGGGCGATTTGTGGCCCCTATTACCACCACGTCCTTCAGGGAATCAAGACCATCCAGCTCAGCCAGTAACTGGTTTACCACCCTTTCCATAACATGGCTGCTCTCTTCCAGCCCCCTCATAGGCGCGATGGCATCAAGTTCGTCGAAGAATATTATCGCAGGAGAGACTTGCCTTGCCTTGCGAAAGATCTCTCGTATGGCTTTTTCCGATTCTCCAACCCACTTGGAGAGCATCTGGGGCCCACGCACGCTGATGAAGTTGGCGTTGGTCTCGTTGGCAACTGCCTGGGCGATCATGGTCTTGCCAGTTCCCGGGGGACCATAGAGCAAGATGCCCCTTGGTGGGCGAATGCCCATCTGGCGGAACTTCTCCGGTCGCATGAGGGGCCACTCGATCGCCTCGATGAGCTCCTGCTTCAGGGCACCAAGACCTCCCAGGTCGTTCCAGGTAACATGCGGCACCTCTACAAGAACTTCTCTCATGCTGGAGGGCTCGATCTCCTTCAAGGCATCCTCAAAATCGCTGCCCACAACCATCATCTTCTCGATGATCTCCTTTGGAATCTCATCCTCTGAGGCCATATCGGGGAGGTAACGGCGCAGGGCTCTCATGGCAGCTTCTTTGCATAGCGCGCTTATGTCTGCGCCCACAAAGCCATGCATCCTGTCCGCCATGCTTTCAAGGTTGACGTCTTCGGCAATTGGCATATTTCGCGTGTGGATCTGCAGTATCTCCACCCTTCCCGCCCGATCTGGAACTCCTATCTCGATCTCCCTGTCGAACCTGCCGGGACGCCGAAGGGCTGGATCGATGGCGTCTTCCCTGTTTGTCGCCCCTATCACCACAACCTGGCCGCGCTCCTTCAGGCCATCCATCATTGCCAGGAGTTGAGCCACTACGCGCCGCTCCACCTCGCCCGTGACCTCTCCGCGCTTGGGAGCAATCGAGTCGATCTCGTCGATGAATATGATGGATGGTGCCCCTTTCTGAGCCTCCTCGAATATCTCTCGCAGCCTCTGCTCGCTCTCGCCGTAATACTTAGACATTATCTCCGGCCCTGCTATGGAGAAGAAGTTAGCTCCGCTCTCATTGGCAACTGCCTTCGCGATGAGCGTCTTGCCCGTGCCCGGGGGGCCAAAGAGAAGTACGCCCTTTGGCGGCTCAATGCCAAGCTTCTGAAAGACTTCGGGATGCTTCATGGGAAGCTCGATCATCTCCCGAACACGCTGCACCTCCGCTCGCAGACCGCCTACATTCTCATAAGTCGTCCCTGTGGCTTTGACAGAGCGAACGCTTTTGGCCGGCTTCTCCAAGAGGATGATCTCGGTCCGCTCGCATATTACAACGACGCCATTGGGATTTGTTTCGGTTATGACCAGGGGCACTGCCTCCATACGGCCCACGAATGGATGAGTGCCAGAGCTCATGATGGGAAGAATATCGCCTTCCACCACAGGCCGCTTCAGCGTCTGGCGGCGAATCATATCAGCTGCCTCGTCGCCATAATGCATGTGCGAGCCAGAGGGCGGAGCGAGGACAATGCGCTGTGCGTCAGCATATCTGGCCTTGCGAATCTTCACGCGATCTCCAATTCCCACCCCAGCGTTCTGGCGGATGAATCCATCTATCCTGATGTAATCCTGCGACCAGTCCTGCCGGTCAGCGCGCCATACCTTGGCTGCAGTGAGCCTCTTTCCCTCGATCTCGATGATATCTCCAGGAGAGAGCCTTAAAGTGAGCAGAGCATTTGGGTCCAGCCTGGCAATGCCCCTGGCTGAGTCGTTCGGATAGGCCTTGGCCACTTTGAGAAGAATATCCTTCACTTCCCACACACCTTGTCTTTATTTTAACCCAATCGATTTAAATCTATCCGACATTGAACGCAATTTTATAAGGAAGAAGTGAGATGGAAAATTATGGATCGCCTTGAAGAACTGATTGCAGCCGCCCGAGGAGAGCTTGAGGTTGACCTCCTGATCGAAGGAACAAGGATCGCTAATGTTCTCTTGGGCGAAGTGCACAGGGCAAACGTCGCTGTTCACAAAGGCCGAATAGTTGGCTTCGACTGCACAAGCGCTCGCCAGGTTTTAGATCTTGATGGCAGGATTCTCGCGCCGGGATTCATCGACGGACATGTGCACATCGAGAGCGCCATGGTCACCATTCCGGAGTTTGCGCGCGCAACAGTCCCAAAGGGCACAACTTCTGTGGTCATCGATCCCCACGAGATAGCCAATGTATGGGGCGAAGAGGGCATTTACTACATGCTCGACTCATCCAAAAATGTTCCTTTGAATGTCTTTTTGATGCTTCCTTCCTGCGTTCCAGCTACCAGCATGGAGACCTCCGGGGCGACCTTAGACGCCAAAACCCTTGCCAAGCTGATCGACCACGAGAGGGTCCTTGGCCTTGCAGAGGTCATGAACTTTCCAGGAGTTATTTTACGCGATATGGAAGTCCTGAAAAAAATCAGGCTGTCAGGAAGAAAACGCGTGGACGGCCACGCTCCGAGGCTCTCCGGGCGCGACCTGGCTGCGTATATCTCAGCTGGCATCAAGTCCGACCACGAGTGCACGAGCCTGGAAGAGGCGGAGGAGAAGCTACGCCAGGGAATGCATATCATGATCCGAGAGGGGAGCGCAGCAAAGAACTTGCGTGATCTCTTGCCGCTTGTCACGCCTCAAAACGCCAGGCACTTCATATTCGTCTCAGACGACAGGCATCCTGCAGACATTCTCAAAGAGGGGCATATCGACTTCATGATACGGAGAGCCATCGAAGAGGGGCTCGATCCTATCCTTGCCCTGCAGATCGCAAGCCTGAATGCTGCAGAGTATTTTGGCTTGAGAGATCTTGGGGCCATAGCTCCTGGATACAGGGCTGATATTGCGGTCCTGG
>JAUCQD010000163.1 GCA_030372945.1 Methanothrix sp.
AGCTTTCCCATGCGCGCAGGTCCATCGCGCCTTAAAACCTCGAAGTACTTGGTCATCGTTCACCTGAAATGCCTTCCGGCAGACGCATCTAGTTTAATGGTGAAACTTGCCTTGGGATTTGCCTCAATGAGACGCTTTGTGTTTTTTGCAGCCTGCTCCAGCGCTGCACAATCAGGCTCTTTTGGGACCTCTGCATTGAAGGGATATGTCTCCGAAAGCTCAGCCGGATAAGGCCCAAAGGGCGGCTTGAAGTGCAGCACATGATCGTACCCAGACACATCCGCCTCTTGGTCGTCTGTGATCAGGACGTTCCCGCATAGTGAGAAACGGTCGATTCTGCGCGAATAACGGGTGATCTCAGGCCTGGAGGCGGACTGGGGGCTCAGGTAGAATAAGGTGGACTTTGTGGATGTATCCAGGCGCTCAAGCCACTCAGTCTCTGCACAGAGCCTCTTGTAGCCATCGAGCATTCGAGGATGTGATCTGCACCTGCTCTCAAGGAGCTCCCAGAGAGATCCCTCGTGGATGCACTGCTTGACAAGTTCCATCTCCTGCAGTGAGATGTAGAGATTGTGCATGGCCAAGAGCTTGACCTTCTGCGAGCTATCCATCAGTTCTTTTTGGGTGTGTGCATGGCAGACGGGACAGGAGCATGGAAGGTAGTTCATCTCCTCCAGCTTCCATGTCCCAAGGGCTGTCAGGTATCTTCCCTGACGGGCGTAGAGCGCGTACGCGGCCGAATCGAAGAGATCGCAGCCTAAGGCCGCTGCCAGGGCGAACACCATGGGATGTCCAGCACCGAAAAGATGTACGGGCGCGCCTGACCCCAGGCCCTTCTTGGCCGCAGTCACCACCTCTACCAGGTCTTTGAACCTGTACGCCTCCATAAGCGGCACTACGCCTCCCACAGGATAGACATCGAACCCTTTGTCTCTCAAAAACCTGGCAGCTCTATGCCTTAGATCCGGATAGGTTGAACCCTGGATGGGACCTGCAAGAAGGGCAGGCCTGTCCTGTGCGGCTGCCTCTTCAAGTCGTTTTTCTGTCTGCAAAAGCTCCGATTCCGCTCGATCTACAGAGACGTCAGGGGGAGTGGGAATGTCCAGGGGCACACAGATGTCTGATTGGATGGCAAATTGAAAATTCAGGATCTCCAGAGGCTGGACCTCGACAGATCCGTAGACTGATAATTGGAAGGCTCCTGAGTCAGTCATGATCGGCCCATCAAAGCCCAGGAGATCATGCAGGCCGGTTTTCAGGGCATGGGCTTTGAGAATTGCATCCTGGTGAATGATATAGCTGTTTGTGATGATGATCTTTGCACCCATAAGAGCCAGCTCTTTGGGTGGTATGATACATTGATGAGGGTTGACCACGGGCATTAGCCCAGGCGTCTCGATGGTCCCATGCGGGGTGTTAAGTCGGCCGATCCTTCCGGCCAGGTCTTTATGTAGTATCTCGAAACGGTCGGGCATGAGAGGCACTGCATCGATAAGGAATAAATAGGTTGGGACAGATCATGGCAGAGAATGCTTAACTGAATATAAAGGGATGTATTAATATGAAAACGATAGTTGCTTTGGTAGCATTAACCTGCCTTTTTGGCGTTGCTGCCGCTCAGACCATGTTCACTGGAGAAGGTTATAGCTCGAGCCAGTTGGCTTTTTACACTGCGCCAAGCTCTTCAACCTTTGAGCCCAATGTACAGACTTATTGGCAAAACTACATAACAGGTGCGCAGAATGCGACTACTAGCAGTGTTATGTCAAACATGGCCATCTGGATGAACGCCTTCCCTCTGAGGTTCAATACACCCGTCGCGCTCACGGGCACGAGCTTTAATGCCAATGCAGCCGCCCCGTCTTTGAGTTCTTCTGAGCTGAACAGCCAGTCTCTTACCAGGGACATCAACACAAAATTCAGCATTTATGAGACCAGACCTTATGTGCCTTTGAACAGCAGTATATCCGTCTCGAAGAGCAGCGGCGTGCCAGGCAATGATGCCAGCGGACAGATAATGTCGCAAAACATCATGTCGCTCTTTAACGTCTAAAAAAATTATTAATGCTGCCTCTTTCAGAGGCTATTTATTTTCTTTGCTCTCTCCTGGACGGTGTAAGGCAGAAGTCCGCCAGCCAGAAGTATCGCCCTCTGACGTTTGGAAAGGTTCATATTCAGTATTATCTCGCGCTCACAGGCTTGGGCAAGCACCTCATCATCACCTCTCTCAAGCGCCAAGCGAACGTCAGGTATTGTGATATTTGCACCAGCTGGCAGGACGTCGTAGTCCTTTTCATCAGCAAAGCTGAAGGGTACGATGCCGAAGTTGACCAAATTGGCTGCGTGAATTCTCTCTATGGATTTGGCGATCACGGCTTTCACACCCAGGTACATGGGACAGAGGGCGGCGTGTTCCCGCGATGATCCCTGGCCGTAGCTTAATCCTGCCACGATGATGTTATGGATGCCACTGTCTCGCAGAGCAGTGGCTCGAGCGGCAAAATCAGTGTCCAATGGCTCAAAGACGAACAGAGAGTACTTCGGAACATTTGATCTGTACTTGAGCCTGGATCCTGCGGGCATTATGTGGTCTGTGGTCACCATATCCCCTACCTTGATGGTGACTGTGCCTTTTATCTCTGCAGGCATGGGTGCATTGGCGGGAGGCTCTCCGATGTTGGGACCGCGGGAGATCTTTATGCTTGCTCTCTCGTTTGGCGGCAGAGGATGGATGATCATGCTGTCATCAATCTCGAAGTGGTCAGGCATCTTGATTCTCGGAAAATTCATATCCAGGAGTCTTGGGTCAATCAATTTGCCTGTTAGAGCAGCTGCTGCAGCAACAGTTGGGCTGGTGAGGTAGACGTTAGCGCTTGGTGTGCCGGATCTGCCTTTGAAGTTGCGGTTGCTGGTGCGCACAGATACTGAGTCGGTGCGCGGAGACATGCTGTTACCTATGCAAAAGCCGCAGGCAGACTCCAGGATCCTTGCTCCGAATGATATTAGGTCGCTAAGGGCACCATTTCTGGCAATACTGCTGAGCACTTGTCGGGAGCCGGGCGCAATGCCCAAAGAGACGCCCTCCTGCAGCCTTTTGCCTTTTACCATTGCTGCGACTGTCATGAGGTCCACATAAGATGAGTTTGTGCAGGAGCCTATCATCACCTGGTCCACTGGCAGGCTGAGGTCTTTGACTGCAACCACGTTGCCAGGGCTATGGGGTGCGGCGGCAAGCGGCTCGATATTGGAAAGGTCTATCTCAAGGGTGCGGTCATATTCAGCATCTTTGTCTGCTGAGATTGCAATCCACTGCTCGCCTCTGCCCTGAGCCTCCAGGAACTTCCTGGTCTGAATGTCGCTAGGAAAGATGGATGTCGTAACTCCAGTTTCTGCACCCATATTTGTGATGGTTGCCCTCTCAGGAACGGTGAGATTCTTTATGCCTTCGCCTGTGTATTCGCAAACGCAGCCTACATTTCCTTTCGTCGTCAGGTGTCTCAGGACCTCGAGGATCACGTCCTTGGCTGTCACCCAGGGCTGCAACTCGCCCGTAAGATGGACGTTGATCACTCGCGGAGCGTTCAGATAATAAGAGCCCCCTCCCATGGCTACTGCCACGTCAAGGCCACCTGCTCCAATGGCTATGCAGCCGACTCCTCCCGCGGTGGGCGTATGACTGTCCGAGCCGAGCAAGGTCTTGCCAGGTCGTGCGAACCTTTCCAGATGCACCTGGTGGCAAATGCCATTTCCAGGGCGTGAGAAGTAAATGCCGTATCTCTTCGCGATGGATTCCAAGTAGGCGTGATCGTCTGCGTTTTCGAAGCCTACTTGGATGGTGTTGTGATCTACATAGCTTACTGAAAGCTCAGTTGCGATATCTGATAGGCCCATGGACTCGAACTGGAGATAGGCCATGGTGCCGGTTGCATCCTGGGTGAGAGTCTGGTCTATCTTTATTCCAATCTCATTTCCAGGATCGTAGGTACCATCTACGAGGTGCTCCATCAGGATCTTCTCTGTTAGGGTTTTGCCCATAAAAGACCTCCAGCAGACATCATAATCTTGATCGGTGGGCTGTGATGATATTAATAGCCGACGATTAGATGAATGCAAGCAAAAGAGTTATATACGACGAAGTTATTGGATGGGTTCGGCCCTGCCTAAAAGGTGAGGCAATAGGTCCTATAGATAGTGATTCTAAGGGCCTTAAGAAGATATCGAGCTCATAGGGTATGGCTTTGGAATTGTCTCTCTTTCAGAGTTCTGAAGATAAGGGAAACAATTAAATACTAAGGCCGATAACCTAGATGGGCCGCTTTGGCGTCGCAACAACAAGGCTACGACCCTGAAATAGTGATGGGCCGCGTTCCACGTTGCGATAAACATGAGAGTGGAGACACGAGAATGTCGTGTCTGACATTGGTCTTATGGCGACTCAGCCAATTCCGACTGGTTTGCAAGGGAATATACTTCCTAGAAGACGCGAATTCTGGTTGATCCTGCCAGAGGTTACTGCTATCGAGGTTCGACTAAGCCATGCGAGTCGAATGCCGCAAGGCATGGCGTACTGCTCAGTAACACGTGGACAACCTACCCTTAGGTCGGGGATAACCCCGGGAAACTGGGTATATTACCCGATAGTCCTCGAATGCTGGAATGCACCGAGGACGAAAGCTCCGGTGCCTAAGGATGGGTCTGCGGCCTATCAGGTAGTAGTGGGTGTAGCGTACCTACTAGCCTACGACGGGTACGGGTTGTGAGAGCAAGAGCCCGGAGATGGATTCTGAGACACGAATCCAGGCCCTACGGGGTGCAGCAGGCGCGAAAACTTTACAATGCTGGCAACAGCGATAAGGGGACCTCGAGTGCCAGGATACAATCTTGGCTGTCGCGATGCCTAAAAAGCATTGCATAGCAAGGGCCGGGCAAGACCGGTGCCAGCCGCCGCGGTAACACCGGCGGCTCGAGTGGTAACCGTTATTATTGGGTCTAAAGGGTCTGTAGCCGGCCGGATAAGTCTCTTGGGAAATCTGGCAGCTCAACTGTCAGGCTATCAGGAGATACTGTCTGGCTCGAGGCCGGGAGAGGTGAGAGGTACTTCAGGGGTAGGGGTGAAATCTTGTAATCCTTGAAGGACCACCAGTGGCGAAGGCGTCTCACCAGAACGGACCTGACGGCAAGGGACGAAAGCTAGGGGCACGAACCGGATTAGATACCCGGGTAGTCCTAGCCGTAAACGATACTCGCTAGGTGTCGGCCACGGTGCGACCGTGGTCGGTGCCGTAGGGAAGCCGTGAAGCGAGCCACCTGGGAAGTACGGCCGCAAGGCTGAAACTTAAAGGAATTGGCGGGGGAGCACCACAACGGGTGGAGCTTGCGGTTTAATTGGATTCAACGCCGGAAATCTTACCGGGACCGACAGCGATATGAAGGCCAGGCTGAAGACTTTGCCGGATTAGCTGAGAGGTGGTGCATGGCCGTCGTCAGTTCGTACTGTGAAGCATCCTGTTAAGTCAGGCAACGAGCGAGACCCACGCCCACAGTTGCCAGCGTACTCTCCGGAGTGATGGGTACACTGTGGGGACCGCCGCTGCTAAAGCGGAGGAAGGAATGGGCAACGGTAGGTCAGTATGCCCCGAATATCCCGGGCTACACGCGAGCTACAATGGTTGGTACAATGGGTATCTACCCCGAGAGGGGATGGAAATCTCCTAAAGCCAATCTCAGTCCGGATTGAGGGCTGCAACTCGCCCTCATGAAGCTGGAATCCGTAGTAATCGCGTTTCAACAGAACGCGGTGAATACGTCCCTGCTCCTTGCACACACCGCCCGTCAAACCACCCGAGTAGGGTCTGAAT
>JAUCQD010000164.1 GCA_030372945.1 Methanothrix sp.
GGCATGGTCTTTCAAAAGCCAAATCCATTCCCAATGTCCATCTACGACAATGTTGCCTACGGTCCACGGATACATGGCATGAAAAATGTCGATAAGATAGTGGAGCGCAGTCTGAAGGACGCCGCCCTCTGGGAGGAGGTCAGTGAGAGGCTGGATCATCCGGCGTTAGGACTTTCGGGCGGTCAGCAGCAGAGGCTGTGCATAGCCAGGACACTGGCCATGAGGCCGGATGTGATCTTATTTGATGAGCCATGCAGCGCTCTTGACCCGATATCCACCGGCAAGATAGAGAGCCTCATGGAGACCCTTAAGGATAACTACACCCAGGTGATAGTGACACACAATATGCAGCAAGCTGCCAGGGTCTCATCTTTTACTGCATTTTTCTTGCTGGGTGAGCTCATAGAGGTAGGGGAGACGAAACGTATCTTTGAGATGCCAAAGATGAAGAGCACTGAGGATTATATCACAGGGAGATTCGGTTAAGAGTTTCATGGAGGGGGATGGAAGATGAGCCCGTACAGAGAGAGGTACCACAGAAAGTTGGACGATCTAGTGGATCAGACACGGGACCTGGCAAACCAGGCGAGCTCTGCATTAGGCAAATCAGTTGCTGCCTTGCGTGAGTCAAACGTCGACTTAGCCAAAGAGGTCATCAAAAATGATCAGAGCGTGGACGATCAGAGCCAGAGGATAGAGGACCTTTGCATGGAGCTTCTGGCACTGCAACGGCCTATGGCAAAAGACCTGAGGAGGGTCATCGGAATTCTTAAGATAGCCATAGACCTGGAGAGAATAAGCGACCTGGCAGTGGACGTGGCCAGAGTGACTGCCCAATCAAAGGACAAGATCCAGATAACGAAGCTGGAGTATATACCCATCATGGCAGAGGTAAACAGGAAGATGTTAGCTCAAACGATGGAGGCTCTGGAAAATGGCGATGCTGATCTGGCAAGGCAGGTTACCAAGTGGGACTACGAGATAGATGGGCTATATGTAAAAGCAAGGGATAAGCTATTGAAGATAATAATCGAGAGGCCCGAGGTGATAAACGAAGGTACCTCGCTGCTAATGGTGAACAGGCATCTGGAGCGGATTGGAGATCACATCTGCAATATTTGCGAGACCATAGTCTATATGGTTGAAGGAAGAAGAGAACATCTCAATTAAGGTGCTTATGGACACGAGAAAAGTACAGAGGACCGGCAAATCCACGTTCATAGTCTCTCTACCAAAGAATTGGGCAACGAAGAATGGCGTGCAGGCCGGCTCGATAATTTACATAAATCAAGGCGATAACGGGGCCCTGATGCTCTCCACAGATAGATCCGAACGCGATCTGCGAGTGAAGCTGGACATAGGGAATAAATCCGGAGAGCATTTGATCAGAGACATCATAGGGTGCTACGTTGGAGGATACAGAACCATTGAGGTAACATCCAGTCATATGTCATCGGCCCAGAAGAAGGACCTGCACCAGATAGTGAACAAACTGATAGGGCCGGAGATCCTGGAGGAGACCATAAACAAGGTAGTCATTCAGGATCTTCTCAGCTCCGAGGAACTTCAGGCAGAGAGGGCTTTGAGGCGGATCAAGACTGTTGTAAAATCCATGATCCAAGACGCACTGGCATCTTTATTAAACAACAATGAAGAGCTGGCAATGGATGTGATATTGAGGGACAACGACGTGGACAGGCTATACCTCTTGATATCCCGCCAGTTCACAGAGATCCTGCGATCAGGTTCTGTAAAACAAGAGACTTTGAATCCTATTACTGCCTTCAACTACATGCATGCTGCATCGAACCTGGAGAGAATCGCAGACCATGCTCATAAAATTGCTGAGATCGCAAGTCAGTGTAACTACACTCTGCCTGAGGATATGAGAGAGGAGCTCTCCAGCATGGAGGCCTTGCTTTGCGCCCTGATAGACGAATCGATATTCAATCTGCTACAGACAAACTCCGATAAAGCAAATGAGCTGATAGACAAGATAAGCGAAATGCAGAGGCGCGCCCAGGGTATTGCGAAATCATCTATAACCAAAGACAAATCTGAGATGTTGGTAAGGCTTGTTATAGCAGGCAGCCTTGAGCGCATGTTGGACTACATCATGAATATCGGAGAGCTGACCATAAATCTCAGCCAGGCCACAAACCACTCAGATGAAATCTGAGGATAAGCTTCTCGAACCCTGGCTTCTCGAACCCTGCCGTCTAAGCACACGAGCAAGCCGGCAGGCTCACGTCTGAATGCGCTCCAGAGCAAGAAGCCTCCCCTTGAGCTCTTTGCCCCAGGCAAAGCCACCCAAACCATCCCGCGAGACCACCCGGTGGCAGGGCACTAATATGGCAAAGGGATTGGAGGCCATAGCTGTCTCTTATACACATCTGACGCT
>JAUCQD010000165.1 GCA_030372945.1 Methanothrix sp.
CTACTAATTAATTTGTTCGATCGACTTACATAGACGAAAACATGGTAATAGGTGCAGGATTAGGCGTAAAGTTCAAATAGTATTAAAGTAATTGAAACCTAAAAAAACTTAGTAAGATATAATTTAGTCCGACCCTATAACCATTGAGGGGATGGTCGATGGTCTTTCTGGATTTAAGGGGTGTTTGAGGAGGAGTAAAAACGACGATGTTGGTGTCTATTGGCATGATCGTATTGAGCGGAGCTGTGGGGGGAGTTATCAACGCCCTGGTAAGCGACAATGGCTTTATCAAGCCTCGCGAGGAGAGCGCCGGGGACGTGACAATCATCCGGCCTGGTTTTGCGGGCAACATACTTCTTGGAGCCGCGGCGGCCTTCATCTCTTGGGGCCTTTATGGTGCCTTCAGCAATGCAATAGTTTATGGAGCTGTCACTGGACTTGGAACCGATGAGATATCTGTATCTATCTCCTCTATTGCCGGTGCTGTGCTGGTGGGAATCGGCGGAGCACGCTGGCTGACAAATGAAGTGGACAAGAAGTTGCTCCGAACAGCTGCTGCAGCTGCTGCCGCATCAAAGGCGTCTTTCGATGACTCTCAAAAGATTGCGGTTGCTACGCCTGCCCAGGCCTTCAACATCGCCAAGGAGATGTACCAGGAGTAGAAAATAAACCTGAATAATGCACCATTACGATCACAGAGGGCATGCGGGCAATGCAGGCGACGTCTGGAAGCATTTCCTTCTGCTGGAGGCAGCAAGCTGTCTGTTCATCCCCGATAAAAGCTTCGTTTACGCTGAAAGCCATGTGGGACGCCCCGAGTACGCCCTTTGCACGCCCGGTGATTGGGTTGGTGGGATCGGCAAACTCTGGCCGATTCTGCCAAAACTAAAAAATTTTTGCTATTTTGACATTCTTGCTGAGCTGAATCCAGCCGGCCCAAAGCGCTATCCTGGCTCTGCTCTCCTTGCTTTGGAGACTGCCAAAAGATGCAAAACAGATCTACGACCTGAGATCTGGGATGCAGATCCTGGGGTTGCTGCTGCCTGGCAGGGATTTTCCGGCGTGCGCTTTCACCTGGGGGACGGTTTTTCAGGCGTTGAGTCCTTGCTGGAATGCTCGCCTCCAGGCCTATTGCTCATCGATCCGCCTTACATTGATCCGTCTGACAAGAGAATGGCAGAAAAGCTGCTCTTCAGGGCGAGAGATTTGGGCTGGGTAGTTTTATGGTGGTACATGATGGAGACTGAGACAACGCCCAAGGGTCGCCTGGAAAAATTCGAGCTCGACTTTGCAAAAATCGGGCTTGATGGAGGAAGATGGAAGGGCTGCGTGGTGGCCGTCGCCGGGGCGGGCGATGAGCTGCTTTGCCACTTCCGAGTGCAGTCAGATAGATTAATCGAGATCATCTCAAGCCGTTAAATTGATGAACGAAGCTTTGTGATTAAAAGGTCTGCAGATGGAGATAGAGCTTTTAAAAGACATAGTAGTCGTATTCGCACTGTCGGTAGCAGTCCTCTTGATCTTCCATCGAATCAAGGCACCGACGATAGTCGGTTTTTTGCTCACCGGCATTCTGGCGGGCCCTCAGGGCCTTGGCCTTATTCAAGCATCGGATCAGGTCTCCGATCTTGCAGAGATTGGCGTCGTCTTGCTCTTGTTCACCGTGGGCATTGAGGTCTCGCTAAGGGACCTGATGAAGCTCAAGAAGTACGTTCTCGTCGGCGGCTCACTCCAGGTCTTGCTCACAATTCTTGTCGTATTTTTCATCCTATTTGCCTGGGGAGAGCCAAGTGGCGAGGCAATGTTGCTTGGATTTCTTATTTCACTTAGCAGCACAGCCATCGTCCTGCGCATAATCCAAAAGAAAGAGCAGTTCGACAGCATTTACGGTCGGACAACCCTTGGAATTCTAATATTCCAGGACCTGGCAGTCGTTCCCATGATGCTCGTCGTGCCCCTGCTGCCAGGAGCTTTGCAGGCGGAGACTGATCATCCCCTGACAGTCGTGGCTAAGGCTTTGGGCCTGATCGTATTTGTGATCATTTCCGCGAAATGGATCATGCCAAGACTCCTATATCAGATTGCAAAGACCAAAGATCACGAGCTATTCCTCCTGAGCATTGTGGCAATCTGTTTCGCCGTGGCCTGGATGAGCTCTCAGGCAGGGCTCTCGCTGGGCCTTGGTGCATTTTTGGCAGGTCTGATAATATCAGAATCGCCCTACAGCCACCAGGCCTTCGGAAACATCCTGCCGCTGCGAGATGCTTTCACCAGCTTCTTCTTTATCTCCATTGGCATGCTGCTGGACGTGAATTATCTGGTTCAAAATCCAGGCTATATTTTTCTCATAGCGATTGTTGTCATGCTGCTCAAGGCAGTTATTGCCGGATTTACTATCTCTTTTATGGGCCTGCCTCTACGTATAGCAGTTCTTGTAGGCCTAGCCTTAAGTCAAATAGGCGAGTTCTCTTTCATACTCTCCAAAGTTGGCAACGACTGCGGCCTCATCTCCCAGGAGATCTACCAGCTCTTCCTGGACGTTGCTGTGCTGACCATGGGTGCCACATCTTTCCTAATGGCAACCTCACAAAAGGTGGCAGACGGCTTCTTGCTCCTTCCTCTGCCAGAGAGGCTGAAGAATCGATCACATGCCCTGTCCGCGGCACCCTCTAAGTCGTGGAATGACCATCTCATAATCGTCGGCTACGGCGTCAACGGCAGGAACGTTGCAAGATCTGCCAAAGCAAAGGGCATACCATTTGTGATCGTCGAGATGGACCCTGAGATCGTTTCGTTTGAAGGGAAGATCGGAGAGCCTATCTACTATGGAGATGCCACCCAAGAAAACGTTCTTCAGCATGTCAATGTCAGGGAGGCGAGGGTAATGGTCATAGCCATCTCCGACCCAGAGGCTACTCGCAGGATCGTGGAAGTGGCCCGCAGGCTTAATTTTGATCTATTCATCATCGCCCGGACTCGCTATCTCGATGAGATGTTGCCACTGCACAATCTGGGAGCCAACGAGGTAATTCCTGAGGAGTATGAGACATCTGTTGAGATATTCTCCAGGGTCTTGAAGCAGTACGATGTGCCAAGAGACGAGATCGAGAGTTTCATTCAAGAGGTGCGATCCGACGGCTACGAGATGTTTCGCAGCCTTTCTCCTGAGCCTTACTGCGATGCAAACTTAGACTTGATCACTGATGAGATTGGCACTTTTCGAGTTTGCAGCGGCTCGCCCATTAGCGGTCGGCCTGTGGCAGATATCGGGCTGGACCGGCACGGTGTCAAAATGCTGGCGGTCCATAGAGATATGAAAACCATAGCAAACCCAGACGAAAGCTTCATCCTGAAAGTGGACGATGTGGCAATCCTCATGGGCCCCGAAGAGAGCCTGTCAGTGCTGGGAAATGTTTTCCAGTCTCCTATGATGAAGTGACAGTCCTCTCCCAGTTGCCCGATTCGATCATGTTTAAATTTTCAATCAGGTCTGCTGCGACCGCGGGTGATAGTTTATAGCGTCGGAAGATGGCCAGCACGCGGTGAAGCTCGTCCCTCTCCATAGAGGCAGTATGCTGAGCAACATGCAGCATTGCACCTTGATAGCCCTCTTCCAGAAGGATCTTCCTTACAGTTTCAAGAATTTGGGCGCTGATGTGAATGCCTGTGGCCCCAATCTCCTTGACTACTTTGGCAGTCTCTTCATCCTGCTTCATGCGAGGCGCTACGGGCTCGGTGGCTAGGGATGAGTCCTTCACAAAATCCAGTGCCTTCTTGGATACGCCCTTCAGTATCAGCTCAGATGCTAGCTTCTTCAGGGTCTTTCCCTGCAAGATGGCTTCAGCCTCTAAGGATCTGTAGGCATCCGGCGTAATCTCGATTCGAGTGTATCTGACACTGGGCACTGAACACACGTCCCTTTACCATCGCGCGCTGCTCATTTATTGCTCAATTATGTGCTATGCGTATCCTACATATTAAAAGACTACGATTTGATGGAGGTTATCCGAGGTTCAGGCAGAACGATCAAGCAGATTTATGCTATCATCATTGACATCGTCAGCATTTGCCGACATAATTTAAAAAACTTCATGGCCTGATGCCCACCATGTGGATGAAAATAGGCCTCTGCTGGGTCCCATTGTCATACCAAGGACCTGTCTCTTAT
>JAUCQD010000166.1 GCA_030372945.1 Methanothrix sp.
TCTTTTTGCATGGAACTGTGGCAGAACGAGCCATATCCTCGACGTACTGCGTCGCCTCACGGCCCTCCTTCTGCATCAGCTCCAGCAATTGATCTTTCAAGCCAGGAAAGGTTGCATATCCAGGCAATTGGGCCAGGCGAAAAACGTCCATTACATAGACGACTGTGATGCTTCCGCCGGAACTTCTTGCTATCTCCACACCCACACGTGCAGCATTCCTGCTCGTCTCAGAACCATCGGTAGCAACCATGATCTTCTTCATCATAATTTACTCATCCTTTCGCTTGCAAAGTCCATCAAGTTGGCATCTCCGACCACTGGATTACACCTTTGGGGTCGTATATCCTGTGAAACCAACTGCATCGAACTTGTATTCTCTTCCCACCTTCGAATACAGGACTCCTTGCAGATCAGAGACCTGCTGGAATACCAGATAACTGGGTGCCGGTGCAGGATAATCAATCATCAGTGGAACTGTCTTTTCTACATTTGCCGTCATGTTCAGTAGAAAATCATTGTTCTCAGCCACTACCTCGTACCTTGATGGATAGGCTTCAGCAGTATTGGGATCATTTGCGAACCTGGTCATATTCAGCCTCACCTGCTTGCCGGAAAATACAATGGTCTTGCCCTCGAATTTTATTCCTAAATACGATCTTTGCTGCTCTCCCAGGATGTCGCCCAAAGTCAGGCTGAAGCCTTCTTTGGGAATTGAGCATTGGGCCCAGGCGAACTGGGGATCATTCAGGACCCAGCGGCCCCAACAGTGATCATGATATCCTGTGCCGTCCACTTTGAAAACTCTCTCGCCAAGTGTCAGGCTTCCGGAAACATTCGCAGAAGGCATATAGGCCAGCCATTTCATCCAGCCGCCTTTAGTGTGGCCTACGTTCTCCTGAACTGGAATCGCGAACCATGGGCTGACTGCAGGTTGATAGATCAAGTTCCAACTGATTGGGGTGCCGGATGCCTCGTCGCTTGCCCGTCCCCAAACATTAAAGTTGGATTCATCCTGAAGAGCAAAGCCGCTCTGATCGAGGTCGATGGTCGGAGAATTTCGATCTCCCCCAAATCCGCGACTCTGACGCAGGCCGATGATCGGAGGTTTGCCGTCTTCAAGAACTGCAGCCAGTACCTGCAGCTTTCCTGATCCTGTCAGGTTATCTGGGTCGCAAAGAAGGTAGAAGACAAAGAATTGAGAGTTGTTGGATATTGCATTGAAGTACCACCACTCGTTGTAGAGATTATCGTCGATGCTGTTCCTCATGTAGTGGTAAGCATCGTCCTTCACAGACGCGTCGGCTGCAAGCCCTGTGCCAGATAAAAGTAATACAGACAACATCGCTATCGCATAATGATTGCAAATTTGCGTCAAATCACTGCCCCCACCAGCTTCACAGCATCCTCAGGAGTCTCTGCCCTAACAGTGCCAGGAATTTCCCAGCTTTGCAGGCTGATGACGCGCTTGCCCATCTTCAAAGCAAGTGCTATCTCAGATAGGGTTCCGTGCATCCCTGGCAGGGCTATCACCGCATCGGCGCTCTTCACGACTATCACATTCCTGGCATGGTTCATGCCTGTGGCGATCGCTATGCCAACGCAACTGTTTGCCTCCTCCTTGTCTCCAGGCAGTATGCCAACGGATATGCCTCCTGCCTCTCTCGCTCCGCAGCAAGCGGCCTCCATCACACCACCAAGGCCGCCGCAGAGGAGGACGTGACCTTGCTCTGCCAGAAGCCTTCCCAGCTGCCGGGCCAATTCATGCACCTTTGGGCTGCAATCGCCTCCGCCAACAACTGCTATCTGCATCCCAATAATCCTCCATCGTAAGCTTTTCATACCCTGTTCAGGATATAATTGTTTGTGAACGCGTTCAGCCAGCTTCATCCCAGGATACGCGAGATGCTTGCTTGCCAGTCCATCATCGAGCCGACGCTGCCGCAGGAGCAGGCCATCCCTTCAATTTTAGCAGGCGAAAATGTGCTGCTCATAGCGCCCACAGGGACAGGCAAGACCGAAGCTGCAGCCCTTCCAATCTTTCATAAAATTCTGTGCAAAGAACATCAGGGCACGCAGGCTGTCTACATCACTCCCCTTCGTGCCCTGAACAGGGACATGCTGCGCAGATTTCACGATTGGGGCGAGAAGCTTCAGGTCTCTGTCGCAGTTCGTCATGGCGACACGAGCCAGGCCGACCGCAGAAAACAGTCGCTCCGGCCCCCGGACCTTCTGATCACAACGCCTGAGACTCTGCAGGTTATGCTGACAGGAAAGCGGCTGCGCAAGAACCTGGCAAGCGTGGGAATGGTGGTTGTGGACGAGGTCCATGAGATGGCCGCCTCCAAGCGCGGCTCGCAACTGGCAGTGCTCCTGGAAAGGCTGGCTGAGAACGCAGGAGAATTTCAGAGGATCGGCCTTTCAGCTACCGTCGGATCTCCAGACGTCGTGGCAAAGCTATTGGTCGGAAATTTTCGCAGCTATAAAATCTTTCAGGCAGATGTAAAGAGAGCAAGCGATCTTCGAGTTGTGAGCCCCCAGCCTACAAAGGCAGACTATGCATTGGCAAGCACACTTGAATGCGACCCCAGACTGGCGGCGCAGATTCGTTTCATCCGGGAGACCACCCGCTCCAAGAAGTGCCTGATCTTCGTCAATACCAGGCAGGCAGCTGAGGTTTTAGGCTCCAGGTTCCGGCAGCTTGGCGAGCCCATAGGAGTTCATCACGGCAGCCTTTCAGTCGAGGCCAGGGTGGAGGCCGAGGAGGCATTCAAAGGCGGCACGCTGCGCGGCCTCATCTGCACATCCTCCATGGAGCTTGGCGTTGATATCGGCGATGTTGATCACGTCATTCAGTACAGCTCGCCCCGCGAGGTCTCGCGCCTGCTGCAGCGTGTAGGCCGGGCAGGACACAAGATCGGCCTGATCTCATCTGGGACCATCATCGCAACCTGTGCAGATGACGTGGCCGAGGCCTGCGCTATCGCCCGCAGGGCTGCTGCTGCACAGCTCGAGCCCATACAAGTTCACGAAAAGCCCATGGATGTCCTGGCCAACCAGATTGTGGGGCTGGAGATGGACTTTGGGGACATCAGCCTGGAGAGAGCATACCAGATCTTCAATCGAGCCTATCCATTTCGGGATCTGACGATGGAGGAGCTGAAAGGAGTGCTGGCTCAGGTTGAGGAGCACAGGCTGGCAAGGGTGCAAGGTGGCATCCTGCAGAGGACCCGCAAAGCGCGGGAGTACTACATCGAGAACCTCTCGATGATCCCTGATGAGAAGAGGTACAACGTCTACGATATCGTGGGCCGCAGATCCGTGGGCACCCTGGACGAGGCCTTCGTTGTGAGCTTTGCCCAGCCTGGAGCAAGCTTCGTGACAAAGGGAGAGATCTGGGAGATCTCACAGGTCGAAGAGGATGAGATCAAGGTCGTCCCAATCCATCGCAGCGGCGAGATCCCGAGCTGGACTGGCGAGGAGATCCCAGTCCCCTTCGATGTGGCACAGGAGGTCGGCAGGATCAGGCGGGAGATTCGCGAGGCTCTCGAGGCAGGCTGCAGTGAAGAGCAAGCAGCCGAGCAGCTCCGTGAAAAATACCCAGTGGACCAGGAGGCTTCAGCTGAGCTGGTCGCCCTGGTAAGAGCGCAGCTTGATCAGAACCTGCCAGTTCCCGATGAGTCTCATGTGGTGGTGGAGAGCGGGGGAGAAGGAATCATCATCAACTGCTGCTTCGGCCACAAGACAAACGACACAATAGGCCGCGCTCTCACCTCAATTCTCTCCGCAAGATTTGGAAGCAGCGTGGAAATGCAGATCGATCCCTATCGAATTGAACTTAAGCTGCCCAAAGTCCTCCTGGCCGAGGAGATAGCGAAATTGATCGAAGAGATGAACCCAGAATACGTCGAGCCGATCCTCGAGATGACGCTGAAGAACACCACTCTATTGCGCTGGAAGATGGTTCACGTGGCCCGAAAGTTCGGAGCCTTATCGCGCGACGTGGACTACCAGAGGGTGAGCATGAACAAGCTCCTGGCTGTCTTCGAGGGCACCCCAATGTACTGCGAGGCGCTGCGAGAGATCTACCACGATCGCCTGGACCTTCCGCGGGCGAGGAGCGTCCTGGAAAAGATCCACGACCGCTCTATAGAGGTCATCACAAGCAGCATCAGCCCCATTGGAAATTGCGGCCGGGGCGGAGGAAGGGACGTCACATCGCCCGAGCATGCAGACGCAGCAGTCATAGATCTCTTGAAGAACAGGATAATGAACGACCGGGTTTTGCTGTTTTGCGTCAACTGCAAGAAGTGGAAGTCAATGCGGGTCGTCGAGCGCCTGCCCGACAAGCCAGAGTGCCCGCTCTGCGGCTCTCGCATGGTCGCAGCCCTAAAGCCCTGGGAAGAAGAGGAGATAAATGTTGTCAAGAAGCCCGAGAAGAAGAAGACAGCAGAGGATAGGCGCAGGACGAAGAGGGTTTTTCGCAATGCAAACCTGGTCCTGAGCTACGGAAAGACGGCAGCCATCGCGCTCGCGAGCCGGGGCCTTGGGCCTGAGACAGCAGCACGTGTGGTGGGCAAACTGCAGACCAATGAGCTGGAGTTTTACAGGGATATACTGAAGGCCGAACGTGAATATGCCAGGACCAAGCGGTTCTGGGGATGAGCGACGCCTGCATCATGCGTTTTGTCCTCTTTCGACCTCGTTGAAGTATACATAATAAAGGATCGCAGTTATCCCATAAAATACGCTCGTGATCAGGAAAGGCAGGGCATTTTGCCCACTGGCCATCAATAGCCCTCCTGCATATGTGCCGATCCCAACAAACGTGTAGCACGCCATCCACGTCAGGCTGTTCATGGTCGGTCTTTGCTCATTGCTTACTATCTCCAGCTTAAAGCTGTTCAAGACAGGGTTTGCCATGTTCATCAGTAGCCAGCGCATGACATATCCTAATGCTGCGACCAGAACGCTCGACGTGAAGGTGAACATCAGAAGAAATGGTATGGATAAAACCTGTACCATGGATGCCAGCCTGATCTTCCCCAACTTCTCGGTTAGCAGGGGCACTAGAAAGTATCCGATCACCATGGTCAGCTGCGACACTGAGAATATAATGCCTATCTGGCTTGTGTTCGCTCCAAGTATGGTGTCGAAGTATACGTTGAAATACGGTAGTGAGACACCCCATCCGATTCCATAAAGACAGTAAATAAAGATCATCTGGCAGGCTGTCTTCGATTGGAATATGGATCTGTAGACCTTGAGATGGCTTATGTTTGCATTCTTTGTGGAGCTTTTCTCCTTTATGTATGACAGCGGCAGCAATGAGAGTATCGTTGCGGCCAATGATACATACAACGTCAAACGGTAGGACATGGCACCCCCTGGCTCAAACGATAGCATGCCAGCCAGCATGCCAGGGAGGAAGCCACCAACCATATTCCCAGACAGTATCGAGACCGTATAGATAATGTAATACATTGAAAAAAGGTGCATTCTCTCATAAGCCGTGGAGTTCTCAACTAAAAATGTCCCTCCTGTGACAAAGCTCAGCGCCAGAGCCACACCATATGCAATGCTTGAGACTGCCAATAACTCCCTCGAAGTAGTATTATATAAAAAAATAAGAGAGAGAGTATAAAGCACTGATGAGAGCAACAATGTGTTCTTCCTGCCCAAGCGATCGCATATGAGAGCGGCAGGTATCGCGAAGAGCCCGATAGATGCAGACGAAAGTGAGAGAATAAGACCTAAAAAGTCCTCCCTGAAGCCCAGACTTAAAATATACAGGTTAAATATCACGCCATAAATTCCCTGGTTTAACGTAGTCAGAAAAACAAATAGCAGATACTGTCTTGCATTATGACTAAAACTCTTCAGCCTGGCAAGATAGCCGTTAGAAGTCACGCTCAGGCGTCTATCGAAGAACATAATAATGCTTCGCATCTCGCATCGGCCCAAGCTTCCAAATGCTCAAGCTTCCCAGGGCCTTGGATTGGCAGGCGTTTATGCGACGGCCATTCACGAGCACGGCAACCAATCTACGCTTATCTCTCCAGGCTGGCTGCCAGACCACAGCTCGATGAACTTCTCGATTGAGAACACGCCTGTGAGGTCCTCGACGCTACGACCGATGAGCAGGTGACGACCATTGACGGTTGTGCTTGGATCGACGGACTGCCATGCGATATGAGCTTTGCCGATGACCTGAGAGTTTATGCTGGCCTCCAGGACGCCGCCAGAGGCTGCGCTGTCTGGGGTGTCTCCGTATGATCTTGTGGTTACAAATGTGTTCCTGCTCAACCTCTCGGCGTCGGCATACAATTCGGTCATCGACGCGCCAGTTTCATAGTTTCTGACGAAAAGTGCATCCTCTTGGCCATCGTTATTCATGGCAGCAGTAAAGCCCAGGGGCATCTCTGCAAGACCAAAGTGCACCGTGGCCAAAATTATCATCACAAGACAGATCTGCCTCGCCCACACTTTACAACCACCTCATCATCGGTGATCGTCGTAATTGCATTTTAAGTTGTTGCCCGCCAAAAAATTATTCTAGGAATTTCATAATATGTGCGACATGGAGTGAACTGAGTTCTCGTCGGAGTTCCGGTTGATGTCCAAAAGCGCATACTCTCTGTTTTGCATTGCGACTTCATAGGACGGGTCCAACTCGATGGCTTTATTGAAACAGGTAACTGATTCCTGGTATCTGCCCATATCTCGCAGGACAACCCCTTTGTTGTTCCAGCCCTTGGGGTCCAGAGGATTTATCTTGGTGACCTTTTCGAAACAATCAAGGGCTCCATCTAGCTTACCTTCATTGGCCAGAGCCATTCCCATGGTCGTCAAGGCATCACACGACATTGGATCGATCTGCAAGGCCTTGTCAAGGATTTCAATGGCCTCGGCATATCTCCCCAGACCCTGCGAGAGTGCTAGGGCTTTCAGGTTCAGGGTCTGGACGCTTGTGGAATTGATCTCAAGTGCTTTGTCAAAACAGGCGATCGCCTCCTCGAACCTCCCTAAATTGGCCAGGGCAGATCCTTTGTTATCCAACAACACGATGTTGCTGGGATCCAGTTCCAGCGCTCTGTCGTAGCTTGCCGCTGCTTCTTCGTAGCTTCCATTCATGAAGAACTGATCCGCCTGGCCAGACCAGTACTCTGCGGTATAATCCGCCGACACCAGCATAATGCATACAGATACAAGAGCCATGATAATTGTAATCGCAAGCTTCATGGCCGCACATCTTTTACCAAGGGGTAAATATTTCTACCCCTTGACCAATAACGAGAAATCAATAAATTATGAGTATACAGTAGCAGGAACATCTTTATGATTATATCTATACCGCTGTCCTCCCTTCCACTGCTTCTGGCAGCAGCCTTGATAGCTCTTGGCTTCATCTCTTATGTCTTTTCGGCAAGGATGGGCGTGCTATGCATAGGTGCCGGGAGCGTTATCATGGGGGCAGTTGTCCTGACCCAGTTGCCCAAAGGCTTCGAGCTTCAAGGCATTGTGCTCTTTGGAATTACGGTAGTAGTGGGGTTATGGATGATGTTCGTGGCAGTGAAAAATGGATGAATCATTTCTTGATATGGCGATGGCGTTGGAACTTTTTTACCAAGGCCGAGAGGATTGCAGCTATGAAAACCGCCTTTATGAACTTCTTTATGAATTTGAACATGGGCCCTTTCACCATAAGAATACTAACCATCAACATATAATAACTTTGCCAAATCCAAATATTTTGTCGATCTCGCATTGCAGCTATTTGCGTTGGGTTTATAAGACGGGCATTCGAAATACGGGATTGCTGATTCATTTTGCAGGTTTGAGAACGTGACGGAAATTACCGGTGCAGTTGAAGTAGGAAACGTAACAAAGACAGCCCTTGATAGGAACGATGCTGCAATCTCCATCCACGGACTGACAAAAAAGTTCGGCAATATTACTGCAGTAAATCAGATAAGCCTTGATATAAAGAAGGGCGAGCTCTTCGGCCTCCTCGGAGCCAATGGAGCCGGCAAGAGCACCATCATCAAGATGCTTACCACAATGCTCACACCTACAGAAGGCGAAGCCTGGGTGTGGGGCCATGAAGTGGTCAAAGAGAGAAATCTGGTACGATCCTCCATAGGAGTCGTCTTCCAGGACCCGGCTGTTGATGGCATGCTTACGGGCCGGGAGAACCTGGACTTTCACGGCAGGATGTACGGAATGGATGGTGAGTTGCGAAAGAGACGGATTCAAGAGGTCCTTGAACTGGTAGACCTTGTTGAAAAAGCCGATGAAAAATTGGAAGATTATTCAGGAGGAATGCAGCGTCGGCTGGAGATCGCCCGGGGTTTGATGCACTATCCACATGTGCTATTCCTGGATGAGCCTACGCTTGGTTTGGATGCCCAGACCAGGCGTCACATCTGGCAGTACATACGCAATATGAATGAAGAAAAAGGCGTTACCATCATCCTTACCACCCACTACATGGAGGAGGCAGACAGCCTATGCGACCGCGTTGCCATCATCGATAACGGCAAGATCGTCGCCCTGGATACTCCCGAGAACCTCAAAGATGAGATCGGATCCGATACCATTAGCCTGGATGTTCAGAGCGGTGCCGAAGCGCTCATGCAATCTTTAAGGCCTATTTCCTGGATCAGGTCCATTATCGCCAACAATGGTACCATCGAACTGATGGTGGACCATGCCCAATCCAGGATTCCTGAGGTCATGCAGCACGCCAACAGATGCTGCGCGAAAATAACCTCAGTTGGACTTCACGAGCCCACTTTAGAGGACGTTTTTCTAAAGTACACCGGAAGGAAAATAAGAGAGACCGGCAGCCATGCCAACTCGATGATAGCCAGGATGCACATGAGGCGTGGATGATGAAACAGGATCTTTATGCCATCTACAGCATCTGGCTTCGGGAGATGCTGCGCTTCTTCCGGCTGAAGAGCCGCCTCTTCGGATCAATAGCATCGCCCTTCTTCTTCCTGGCGTTCCTGGGAATCGGATTTGGCAATGGCGCAAGCCTTCCAGGGATTCCGCAAGGCCTAGCCTACGTCAGTTTTCTGACACCAGGGATAATCGGCATGACTCTGCTCTTCTCAGCCACTTTCGCAGGCCTATCAGTCCTCTGGGATAGGGAGTTCGGATTCTTAAAAGAGATAATGGTAGCGCCGGTTAGCAGAATTGCCATAGTTCTTGGGCGCACGGCTGGTGGCTTGACCACAGGCATCTTGCAGGCAGTGATAATACTAATATCAGGGATATTTCTGGGAATGGCGATGCCAAGCATTCAGGGGTTCTTGATGTCCCTGCTCTTCATGATCCTAATAGCTGCCACTTTCATAGGTCTTGGCCTCGCCTTTGCCTCAAAGATGGAGGACATGTCTGGCTTCAGCCTGATCATGAATTTCCTCATATTCCCTCTGTTCTTTCTTTCAGGGGCCCTCTTTCCTCTGGATAGATTTCCAGGAGTCGTGAAGGACCTGGCATATCTCAATCCCCTAACATATGGCGTTGATGGCTTGAGATACAGCCTGATCGGCACGAGCGCCTTTTCACCAGTGCTGGACCTTGCTGTCCTTGTGGTCTATTGCAGTGCCATGCTGTTCCTGGGCGCATATCTCTTTGAGAACACTGAGGTGAAGTGAGGCAAGAAAGAAAAAATGATGCCAGGAAAGGCATTAAATGTAGACGGCCGTTCCTGGCTCGACATTGATTATCTTAGTGCCCCCTCTTTCAAAGAACATGGTCTTGGGGTAGTTGAACCTACCATCATACACCCTGACTTCGTGGTTCTGGTTTCCAGCGACTTTGAAGGTGAACCTTCCGTCCAGTGGATCCCCGCCAGCTCCCTCAGTCCCTATGTAATTTCCGTCTAAAAATACTTGATATCCCCTCATGCCTTGAGAAACGATTATGCCAGTGGAATCACCAGTGGTAGTGGTTGGAGTAGAATCAGGTGGCAGAATTGTCCCCTGAGGATACGGCTGGATCGATGGAACCAGCGTTGGATATTGATAAGGCGGCGAATAGGCGACAACATCTATGACTACTGAATTGCTTACCTGGCCGTTGATTATGAAAAGCAGTATATGCTGCCCAATTGTATCAGCATAGAAGCCTATCTGGCTGCTTCCTGGGAAGAAGTAGAAGCTATTCTTGGATAGCACTCCACTCGGATTTATCTCGTATAGGTATCCGTTGCCTCCAGATGAAGAGGTTGCCAACAGAGACAGACTTGATCCTTGTGGAACTTGTGCGTACTGCGTCCAGCTTGTGGTACCTTGTATCCACAGCGAGTTTCCTCCTGTATATGTGGAGTAGGTTTTGTATTGCGTGTAGGGCACAGCCTGCATTCGATAGCTAAAGTAGACTGTTGCAGGAATCTCATCCGCTATCTCATGCTTCTTGGGAGCTTCGATATGTTTTTTAGTAGACGAGCCCTTATCAAGGGAAAAATATTGAGAATACGAATAATAAGACGTGCTTGTGGACGGTGGATTGCCGCCGACCCATGGCTGACCGATTCCCAAGTTGAACAGCTTTTCTGCAGTAGCCTCTCCAGGTCGCATCTCCACACCGTTTTTTACATCCAATGCAAAAACATTCCCCATCAAAGAGATGATGAGGATAATCGATATCATGAGTTTATTCATCCTATCTGACCTCCAAATATATG
>JAUCQD010000167.1 GCA_030372945.1 Methanothrix sp.
TCTCTGAGGTGAGATGCAATGCGCTATGGCGAAGAGATCAGTTTTTAGAATGGAGAGTGAATTGCTCTTCATGAATGGATTTTTAGCATTGGAAGAGGAGGATGTTCTTACGAAAGATTCTTAATTCAACAAACGCAACTTATTAGACATGAACGGAAAGATGCTGGCGCTTGGATTGTTTTTGGTCATTACTCTGTCAATGGTCTGTGCATCATCAACTGTTCAGGAGAGCTCTTCCAAGAAGGTCCTCATCCTTGCCTCTTACAATCCTGGCATGAAGTGGGAGGACGAGATCATCTCAGAAATTAAGCTCCACTTCGCCATGAAGATGCCATCTGCGAGAATATACGTCGAATACATGGACACAAAGAGGATGGGCGCAGATGAGGCGCGTCTCGCAGATCTCAAGTCTTTATACATTAAAAAATACAAAAATCAAACCTTCGATCTCATAATCTCATCAGATACAGACGCCTTCAACTTTCTTCTGAAGAACAGGGACGACATCTTTCCCAGGACGCCCGTCGTCTTCTGCGGCGTCGTGAACTTTGACCCGAGTATGCTAAAGGGAAAGCGCGGCTATACCGGTGTCGTTGAGGCTTATGATATAGCAGGCACAATTTCTCTCATGCTCTCTCTTCATCCTGGCACAAGGCATATTGCTGTTATCAACGACCAGACTGCCACAGGGCAGGCAGCAAGGCGGGTTTTGGAGAGAGTCATCCCCAGCTTTGAGAATGCTGTGTCCTTCGATTATCTGGATAACCTTACAGCAGATGAGCTTCGAGAGCGGCTTGCAGCTCTCTCTGCCGATAGCCTGATCCTGCTCATGACAATGAATCGCGACAGTGCTGGTAGGTTTTTGTCTTACGAGGATACTGCCCAGCTGATCTCAGAATCAAGCCCTGTTCCCTTTTACAGCGTTTATGAATTTTATTTGGGATATGGCGTCGTTGGTGGAAGGATGATCAGTGCACATTCGCAGGGC
>JAUCQD010000168.1 GCA_030372945.1 Methanothrix sp.
TGCCATGTCTCTGCAAGCTTTGCCAGGGCTGAGCTGATGGACTTCGTGGGGCTGCTGCTAAAGGACAAGAGGATCGCAGCCTCGCTGGCAGCAGAGCTGGGACTTGAGGCAGAAGAGATCGCGCTGCTTCTTGGAAGCACGCCGAGCACCAAAAAGGTGCAGAGCATCTTCGAGGAGGCTATGAGGATTCGGTCTGCTGAGGAGATCGAGGAGATAGAGCTGGCCTGGGGCGCGACTGCACGAACATCTGCGAGCCCAATGGTCGAGATGCTCCAAACAGCAGAGCCTGCTGCAAAGCCCGCGCCTGCATCTCCTGTCAAGAAGGAGGGACGCAGGAGAGGAAGGCCACAAAAAAACAAGACACGGGATGAGGAAGCAGGAGGGCCAAAGGCCTCCGCTGCAGCGTCAGAGGAAAAGAGGCAAAAGTCGCTGTTCGACTTTTAAGTGGGAAGCAGTAGCCTTCGGCCTTTGACATCAAGCATCTCTACATCCACACCATAAGCATCCTTGATATTTTCTGGGGTCATCACCTCAAAAGGATCTCCAACGGCAACCAAATTCCTTGGAGGACTCTGCCTATCTGCCATCCCCTCAAGCCCGAACAATTTCCGCAGAAGGACTATCTCATCTGAGAACATCAATGCATGATTTGGATCGTGCAGCGTCATGACAACTGTCATCTCCTGGCTGCGGGCAATTCCTGTGATCATCTTGAGCACATGGATCTGGTTCTTGAAGTCCAGGTAGGAGGTAGGCTCATCCAAAAGCAGATACCTGGGCTCCTGTGCCAGAGCCCTGGCAATCATCACCAACTGACGCTCCCCGCCACTTATTTGGGTGTAGGGGCGTGATGCCAGATGGGAGACGCCCACGAGCTCGAGGGCATGAAGGGATCTGTTCACATCATCCTCTCCAGGCTGAGAGAGCACTGAGAGGTGTGGCATCCTGCCTGTCAGCACTATATCCAGGACTGAGAAGGGAAAAGACGACCTTTGCGCCTGTGGGACATAGCCTATCAGCCTGGCCAGCTCTGCCTGCCCGATCCGAGTTATCTCCTTGCCGTTTATGCAGACCCTTCCCCGGCTGGGATGAAGCAGGCCGTTGATCACCTTTAAAAGAGTCGTCTTTCCACATCCGTTGGGTCCCAGCAAGGTTATGATATCTCCTCTCCTCAGAGCAAGGCTTACGCCCGCAAGAACCAAGCTGCTTCCATAGCTTAAGGTGACGTCCTCCACTGTTATGCCAGCAGCACTTTGTGTGCTCACTCCCAACCACCTGACCGAACTGTACGTAGAAGATAGGCGAAGAAGGGCGCTCCCACCAGTGTAGTGATAACGCCTACTGGAACCTCAAAGCCCATGCCTGCGCGCGCGAAGTTGTCTACGAGGACCATGAAAGAGCCTCCGAAGGTCAGAGCAAGGGGCATCAGTGTCCTGTGATCCGGCCCGAAGATCATGCGCAGCATATGAGGCACTATCAGGCCTACCAGGCCGATGATGCCTGCAACAGCCACAGCCGAGGATGCTGCAAGCGATGCGGCTATTATGAATATTAATTTATAAACCTCAGGATTCAAGCCCACAGAGCGCGCCTCTTCATCGCCCAATGCGAGCACATTCAATCTCCAGCGCAGCAGCAGCATGACTGTGCATCCAAGAGCGAAGAGCGGAAAAGCGCTGTAGATCTTGGACCAGCTGGCTGTTCCAAGGCTGCCCATGATCCAGTAGACAATGCTCTGCAGCGCCTTCTCGTTCACAGCTATCTGAATGATGGCCAGGAGCGAGTCGAACACCGCCGAGACGATCACTCCTGCAAGCACAAGGGAGACTGTGGGAGTGCTTTTGTGAGATGTGGCCATGAAATAGGTCGTGCCCACTGCCAGCAGGCTGAAGAAGAATGCAGCATACTGGATCGACACGCCTGGCAGGAAGGCCAGGGAGAGCGCAGCTCCGAAGGCAGCTCCAGAAGACAGGCCCAGGATGTAGGGGCTGACGAGGGGATTTCTGAAGACCCCCTGGAATGCCGCTCCAGATATCGAAAGGCTTGCCCCGACCATCATGCCCAAGAGAATGCGCGGCAGTCGTACCTGCAATATCACTGTATTGTAGACCTCAGGATAGTTCGTACTGTAGCCAAACAGATGGGATGCTATGAGG
>JAUCQD010000169.1 GCA_030372945.1 Methanothrix sp.
ATGCTATAGACGCTATTTGTTGACATGAACCCCCTGTTTATGCTAAATGTATATACACATATCTCTTCTTCTTTTCATTAGGCAAATAGGCGTTTCAGCTGCAGAAAGAGCGACATCTACTTTCACACGACGTGTCCCCGTGGCCATGGGCCACGGAAAGACAGCCCTCCATGCTTTCGCGCGCGGGAAAGGGCAACGCGCGTGAAGTCACTATTTCAAGAGCGTTCTGCGCTGTACTCAGGTGGGCAAGCCTACCCTTTAGGGTAGTTCACTTGCGACTTCCTCCCAAACCCGTAAACGGGATGGGCTTCCTGATTCATGGAACACCTTCGGGTCCTCCACAGGCAGCTTGAATATGCCTCGATTACATCGAGGCTGCTGTCGACGTAGTCGCGCCCGACGCAGTCCGTGCCAGACTACGTTGTTGCCCAATCCAAGTTCGACTTTACAGGACATGGTACAGGCAACTGACTTGTATTCCTGACCCAGCGAGTCTGAAGGTTGACGGTTGTATAGGGATTACATCTAAGGTAGATATAGCTGATCTAGGCAGCGCGAAAGTGATGAAATGGGTGCGATTCATCCCATCCCCTGAAGAAAATGGGTCTTCTCTACCCCTTTACTTAGAAGGTGTACAACAGGAAGAGGCCGCATTCCACCATGCATACTCCAGGAAGGCGAGGGACCGTGACGAACTTACTGGTAATCTTCGGGCTATGCCTGCTAGGACAATCCCCATCGATGATGAATCAAGACACGAGATTATGTGCGGGGGATGGGATTCGAACCCACGAACACCTTCGTGACTGGACCCTGAATCCAGCGCCTTTGACCTGGCTTGGCAACCCCCGCGCCAAAAGGGCAGCCAATCCCATGCACTTGTAGTATTTAATAGTATTCCGCCATCCACCCCAAATTGAGAGGATAAAAAAAATTTCTAACCCACCTCTGCCGCCTGAAAAATCACCCCTCGCCTCTCCAGCTCCGCCATCAGCTCCTCCATGAATACGCCGCGCCCGGGCACGCGCTCGTGTTGGGCTTCGCCCACGATCCCTCCCTCGTAGCCGCAGCTGGTCGTATAAACGCCACAGCTAGGGCTCCCGGCAATTCCGACGATGCGCAGTCGCGCCCCTCGGCGGACAAGCATCTCCAGCAAATCAGCATAATGAGTGATGAGCATCCTACAAAAGCGCCTGAACTTCGGCAGATCCAGTTGATTCCTCGTCACAGCCCAGCGCTCCGGCCCCAGGTACAAGAACTCCGGGCAGGGCAGCTGCACAGTTGGTCCTACCACGCAGTATGGTATCGGCTGCAGGCCTCGCACTCTCGTCAGGGGATTTAAGAGACAGTGTGCTGCGACGAGGATCTCCACAGGATCACAGTTAGACGACATCATCTTCTTGTCCTGTCCTTGATGTACTTGTAGAACCTGATGCCGTCCATATCGTCGTAGAATATGATGCTCTCCGCCTTCTCGCCGACCTTCAGCTTCAGAGTATTGTTATGAAACTCATCCACATACTCAACGCCATCGATCGCATCAAGCGGAATGCTCTGCACCCTGTCCCAGGCAAGGCCTGGCCTGACGAAATGCACGCTCTTCCTGGTGGTGACCAGATATCCGAGGACCTTGTCAAGCATGCCCATCCTGGCAATGGCGAGCATCTGTTCAGTGGCCTGGCTGCGCAATAGGGCAGGAGCGATGAGCACCGGATCCTCGCCCTGGTCTGCCAGCCTCTTCACTGTCCGTCCTAGCTTCTTTGGAATCTCCAGGGAACCGGCCTTACCCTGCTCTTTTATGCTCTCCGTCATTCTCAGGTGATTATTCTTTCAAGGCAGCCATTCTCCAATGCGATCCTGACCTCACGCGCCAGCCGCCTTCCAGTTGACATGTTGGTGCGCCACAGGGCGTTTCCATATGGATGCCCGACTGCCATGTGCACATTGGTGCCGCCTCCAATCCTCGGCGCAACATCATAGATGTAGAAGTTTAGGTCTTTGTCCACGCATGTCTGAAGGCAGAAGGGCCCGATGATGCCCGGTTTGTAGTACTCCTGCGTTGCTTGGACATAACGCTCAGCAAGCTCGAAGGCCTTCTCCAGTAGCGACTCGCGCAGAGTTGCTGAGTTGTGTCCGCAGACAGTGTACTCGGGATTGATCTGCCGCTCGTTCAGCGTCATCTGCTGAGGCGCAGGCAGGCGACAGTGGCCGTCGAGGGATGTCTCGAAGCGCCAGTCAATGCCCATGAGCTCTATCCTCTCGGTTATCGGCGAGTAGAAGAAGTCGAGGTTGAATACAGGTCCTATGATGTAGCGTTCGATCCTGGCCAGCTCAATTCCATCCTGATCGATCACATTCTGGCGCAGCAACAGGTCGGCCTTCTGACAGTATTCCTCGTAGGAGGCGGCAGTGAAAAAGCCCCTCTCCAAAGTCTTCACAGCATGGGGGAGCTTGACCATTACCAGCTGATTGATATCCTCTGCCTCTATCGGTTCAGGGTAAGGCAGGCCTGCCTTTTCCAGGATCCAGTAATAATCCCTCTTGTCGCCGCGCTCCTCCGATCGCAGCAAATTCCTGGAGCCAAGCAAGGGCAGCCTAAACTTATCCTCAACAGCATCGATGCCGCAGTAGGAGGTAAAGGACCTGTTGGGCACGAAGAGAACACTCTTCTCCTCTAGAAGATCCTGGTTCTCATTTTCCAGTATCTGCGAAAACTTCTTGAGCATCATGACCTCGTCGATCATGCCTACTGCGATCTTTCCCTTCTTGTCCCGCACGGCCCGGAAGTACTTGACATAGGGCTTCTCCCTGCCCTCCTGGCAAACAGCCAGCGTCTTGAAACCTTCTTCAACTGCGCCGTCTGCCGTGTCCAGGGCAGAGTGAGACGCGATCATCCCAATTCGCAGATCTTCGAGATCGTATCCCTTCAAGACCTCCAGAACCTTGCTGCGATCTATCAAGTTAGAGCACCTCAAAATAATTGTATTGGTCCGTCATATTTCCATCCTAATTTATCAAGATGACCCTGCCTGGATGAAGAGTTCGCCCTTTCCATTCTCAACCAGGTCTCCTGCATACTTTTGATATTTTTCGCCACCAATCGTGACGATCTCTAGCTTCTGGTAGCCTGGCAGGACTTTAGCCTTGCCGTTTACAATTATAGTCCCTTTGGTCATCTCTGCGCCTGGAAGGTGACAACTGCCTCCGATGAAGATTGTGCCACCCTGGTTTGCCGCGCCAGGGAAATCGCCTGCATCGCCAGCCACACGAATGTTGCCGCCGCAAAGGTGCTCGCCGAGGTAGGCACCAGCATTGCCTCTTATCTCAATCTCTCCGCCACGCATGCCACACCTCTCGCCCCTGTAGCCTGCACCCGCGTAGTTTCCGGCATTCCCCTCGACGATGATGGATCCGCCCCGCATCTCTCTGCCCAGCCAGTCATCAGCATTTCCTAGAATGCTCAATTTTCCTCCTAACATATTATTTCCGGCATGCATGCCAACGCTGCCAGTCACATCAACAGTCCCTGCAGTCATGCCTTCAGCGATCCTTTTAACGCGCGAGAAGTCGCCTTCAAGCCTCAAAGCAGTCTCCTCAGGCTTGGCTGGGCCTTCGTCCCCCACAACCCGGAAAAGATCTGAGATCTTTTTCTTGCGGTTTCCCTGCCACACATCCAGACCACATATCTGCTCCATCGACAAAGGAGCAAAAATATCTGGCGATAATATCTCTGCCTCCACAGATATCCGAATGGGCGCGAGAGGAGTGATGACGATGTTCCTCACTCAAGCCACCTCCTTCAATGGTTCAGCTCCAATACCTGCTTTTATAACTTTGGGATTGGTAACATAAACGTCCTGCACTGCATAGTTGGACATCTGCACGCTGTAATATCTCTCGAACTTCTCTTGCAGGTCTACCATAAGGCGGTCCATATCAGCCTGCGCCGCGGCTGCATCCACCCAGTATGTCTTTCCGCGTGGCGTTGCAATTATCTTTCCATCTTTGCAGACCACTATGCCGGACTTTATGGTGTACTTTGCAGTGGCCAGTGCCTTCTTGACTGTGGCGTGTTCTTTGCTGGCATCTACTTCTTCGGGCAACAGATTGTAAATGGAGACGTCCCCGTCAGCGCCAAACCCGAGGTGCCCCTTATCCTCCAGTCCCAGAATGCGTGCGGGTGCGGCTCGGGTCATGATGGCAATTTCACTCCAGTCCAGCTCTCGCTCAATGCCTCCCAATGAGGTTCTCTTGGACAGCTCCGCATGCAGTGTGGCCATCTCAGAGTCGCGCTTCGGCTTGCTCATGAGCAGCGCTATGACCTCAGGATAGTTTACAAATGGGCTGCCGTTGGGGCTGTCTGTGGTCATGAGCACCTTCCATGGGTCTTCTGTCAGAAGTGCCAGTTCCAGGCCGATGGCCCACTGAACGGCATTGACCAGCATCTTGCGCGAGTAAACCATTGGCACGACGCCACTCGACTCCTCCAGCTCGATGTCATGGTTGGACCATTTGTTGTGGGTCAGACGTGCGTTGCCGTACTCCAGGGGCGCATCAGCAGTCATGGTTGTCGCCGCTCCAAAGAGAAGCTGGCCCATGTCCATGGTGGCATGATTGTGTCGGTTGATGTAATCTGCTATGACAGGTGCTTTCGACTCGAAATCACGCCAGCTTGTGCCACCATAAGCTGAAAACTGCATGTGAGTGACGTGTACCGCCTGTCTCATGCGGCTGGGCTTGATGTCTTTTAGTGCCTCAAGCGTCTCCAGGGCTGTGGTGTAGTTGCCAGGCTTCCCTAAGTTGTTGAAGTGCAGATGGATGGAATGAGGCAAGCGCAGCATCTCATTTGCCTCGGCCAGAGCATGAATGATCTCTGCAGGCGTAACATCGAAATTAGGAACTGGATCATAGAGCCCCTTCACATTGGATCCGAAACCCCAGGCTTCTCCGCCACCTGGGTTGACGATCTTTATGCCATAGCCTCGAGCAGCACGCAGGCCCCAGGCCACGTAGGCAGCAAGCTTGGCGATGTCCTTGTCGTGAACGCACTCCATGACCTCCCAGTTGTTACCAAACAGGGTAAGTGCGCCTTTGTCCAGGATGGGAATCTCTTCCAGCTCCTCGTGAGTGTGCCGAGCTTCGATGATGGGCGTGGCCGCCTCGAAGGCCGTAGTATAGCCCATGCGAGCATAACGATAGCCCATGGCGTAGCAGTTGGGAACTGTATAGCCCGTGGAGGGTCTGCAGACACCACTGCGAGGTTCAGTGCCCAACCTGGAGTCATCGGGCCTCATTATTCTACCTGTGTTCATTTTTTTGCCGGCAATGTGTGAGTGGGCATCAACTCCACCCGGCATGACCAGCAGCCCACGTGCATCGATTACCTCACCTTTTGCATCCTCAACGATTCTGCCACCATCGATGCACAGGTCCATCTCCTCACCGAAGATGCCGTTAGCAGGATCGTAGACAATTCCGCCTCTAATTATCATCTTTCAAGCCCCCTCGCAAGCTCATCGAAGATCTCAAACTTCGCACGCTCTCCAAGATGCCATCTAATATCTGCTCGTCGCTGGGATAGCTGGAGTTCACGAGCTTTCTCATGCGTAGCGCCAGGCCGTCCATACGGTAGGCAGTTCCCTCCGCCTCTACTCCGGCGATGGCAGATGGTATTACCACATCCGCCAAAAGAGTGGTTGGGTTCTCATAGGGATCGATCTGGATGATGGGCATCTTCGCCAGCTCTTCTACAATCTTTCGAGGAAAGTTGGATGCGGGATCTGCTGCGATTATCAGTGCCGCATCTGTATCGGCTTTAGCCAAAAGATCGCATGCAGCAGTCTCTCCTGGGTTGAAGTAAGGCGCTTGGCGGGTGAAGTCAACGGACATGGGATACCCGGATGACCAGGCCAAGACCTGCCCGATTCCCCCCACATTGTAATGGCCACGCATAGGCATGATCACAAATTTGGTATGAGAGTTCAGATCGGCAACCAGGGAGAGGGCATTGTCTATATTTTTATACCGACCGCGGCTGTGCGTAATTCCCAGGCCGAAGAACACCGCACCGAATTTTGCCGCCAACAGCATCTCTGCAAGGCTGGCTAATTCCTTTTTTGCAACGCCTCCCACCTCCTCCGGTACAACGTCGCCCTTTCCAGCCACGAGCATTCTCAGAGCTGAGATCACCTCATAATCGGTGCCAGGCTGAATGATGACCTGCATGTCTGCGTTCTTCGAAGTTCTCGTCTCGCGGACATCCACCACAATTATCTTCTTTGCAGAGCGTCCTTCGGACGTGAACCTACCACATGCATTGGAGGAATAACGCAGAGAGTGCCTGGGATGGGCCTCTGCAGGATTACAGCCCCAGAAGACGATGGTATCGGCCCTGTTCTTCACCTGGCCAAGCGTTGCGCCAGGCAGCCCCTTCTCTTCAATGCCTATGACCGACGGCCCGTGGCATACGGTGGCAGTGGAATCGAGAACCCCGCCCACCTCCTCTGCAAGGAGGATGCCCTTCTTCTGGGCTTCGCACACAGTGGAGGCCCACCCGTAGAGCAGAGGTTTACTGGCCGCCAGCAGGATCTCAGCAGCTCGCTCGTAAGCCTCCTGGTAGCTCACCTCTTTCAGCTCTCCGTCTTTTCGCACCATGGGGCTGCGTATCCGTTCATGTCCCATGATCTTGCTGGAGCCCAGGCGGCAGGCATGTCTGACCCTCTTCACCTTATTCTCTTCCACTTCCACATTGATATCATCGCATAGACATCCACAAAATGAGCAGATCGCGTCTTCTACCCTCATGCCTCAGCCCTCTGAATGCTGCCAAACAGTTCTCGAATATCCAGAATTGGAGAGTTCGTAGCCTCTATGTCGATCTCCACACCCTTGAATTGGGGCGTGCCGCAACCGCCTGTGTCCGGCCCGATAAGGATGTTTGCCCAAGGGCCCATGGGAACAAATACAATTCCCCTGTGCAGCCCATCATCTACTCGAGGCGAGAGAACAGTCTTGCCGAACTCATTTTTAAGCAGAATGTTCTTGCCGTCTGAGAGACCAAGGCAGTCGTAATCCTCTTTAGATAAATAACATGAAGAAGCCGCCCGGAAGAAGTCCTCAGACATTTTGGACTCGCAATTGGCACCTTGTGCCAAAGTGCGGCCAGAGATCATGATCACCCTCAATTGAAAACCACCTAATTGACTTATTGACTTTTACCCTTCGTGCATTACTTTAATATATACCATTCTCATTGGATGGTAGTTCACCGTTGGAGTTGAGCATTTTGGCGGGCAGAGCTTGGAAGTTTGGAGATGATATCGATACCGATGCGATCATCCCAGGACGCTATCTAGTGATAAATGACCCTCGCGAGCTTGCTCTTCATCTCTTTGAAGGCGTCAGGCCGCAGATGGCAGTGCAGGTTCGTGTTGGCGACATTGTTGTGGGTGGAGAGAACTTCGGCTGCGGCTCTTCCCGGGAGCATGCGCCTTTAGCCCTGAGGGGGTCTGGCGTATCTGCAGTGGTGGCAAAATCCTTTGCTAGAATTTTCTTTCGAAATGCAATCAACATCGGCTTGCCTCTATTCATATGCTCCGAGGTGGACAAGATCCATGACGCAGATCCAATTGAGATCGACATGGCCGGCGGAGTGATACACAACCTGGCAAGCGGCGAGTCGTATAAAACTACGCCTCTTCCAAGTTTCCTGAGGGATATCGTCGATGCGGGCGGCCTGATAGAATACACAAAAAGACAGGTGTGCGGTGTGAAGGCATGAATTACAAAGTACCTGTTATCCCCGGCGATGGCATAGGTCCGGAGATCATAGCCGAGGGCAAGAAGGTCCTGGAGGCTGCGGCAGATAGGCACGGCTTCTCTTTGGACTGGATAGAGTATCCTCTGGGAGCTGAGCATTTTTTACAGACAGGAGAGCTTGTAAGCGAGGAGACCCTCAAAGAGCTGAGCAAATATCGCGCCATTTACCTCGGGGCCATAGGAGACCCCAGGGTGAAGCCGGGCGTGCTGGAGAAGGGCATTCTGCTCACGATGCGCTTCTACCTCGACCAGTACGTAAACCTTCGGCCCGTCAAGCTCCTGGAAGGCGTCTGGACACCATTAAAGGACAAGGGCCCCAAGGACATCGATTTCGTCGTTGTGCGGGAGAACACTGAGGATTTCTACATAGGGATCGGCAGCCGTGCGCGCCGCGGGCGAAGCCATGCCACATTTGATGTCCGAAGGAATTTATACAGCATAAAGTTCGGCCTTGATATCGATTCTGATAGCGAGGAGATCGGCTACCAGATAGGAGAGGTCAGCAAAGAGGGCTGCAGAAGGGTCATAAAGTATGCTTTCGACCTGGCCATGAAGAGAAGAATGCAGGTCTCAAGCGTGGACAAAGCCAATGTGCTGAGCGACATTTACGGCTTTTGGAGAGAGGTCTTCCTGGAGGTGGCAAAAGACTATCCGCAGGTCAGTCACGACTTCAACTTCGTTGATGCCATAACCATGTGGTTTGTAAAAAACCCTGAGTGGTTCGACGTAATAGTTGCTCCAAATATGTTCGGGGACATCATCACAGATCCTGGAGCCATGATCCAGGGCGGCCTGGGCCTGGCACCTGGTGCCAACCTGAATCCTGAAGGCACGAGCATGTTCGAGCCAATTCACGGTTCAGCACCCAAGTACAAGGGGCAAAACAAGGTCAATCCCGTTGCCACGATATGGGCTGGCGCCATGCTCTTGGAGCATCTGGGAGAGGACGCTGCTGCAAAAGACGTCGTAGCAGCCATTGAGCGGAATCTATATGAAGGCAGGATAAAGACATACGATCTTGCAGGAAGCTCAACCACCTCAGAGGTTGGCACGGAGATAGCCCGCCTAGTGGGAATTGTCTAAGGGAAAAAGCTTTATGTGGGATGCTGGAATTCCACATTTAGTGCGGTGGAAAAGGCTTAAGGGATGCCAGGACGAGGGGGCTCGTAGCTCAGTTAGGCAGAGCGTCTGGCTTTTAAGTTTTTGCATGAAGATACCAGGTGGTCGAGGGTTCAAATCCCCCCGAGCCCGTTTGGAGTCTCCTTGAGCCTATGCGCTGCTCCTTCCAGCGAGAAGGTGGTTCTAAATGACCAAATTTGCCGTAAAAGATCATGAAATGGTTCCGGAACATGTGCTGCTCACTCCGGAAGAGGGTGCTCAGGTGCTGAAAAGCTTTGGCATCGAAGCGCCTCATTTGCCCAAAATTCATGTGAGCGATCCTGCTGCCAAAGAGATCGGGGCCAAAGTTGGCGATATAATAAAGATCATTCGAAAGAGTACGACGGCTAAACAATCGATCTTTTACCGGCTGGTAATTGACTAAAGGTGGTCTTTTGCTCGATAGAAATGTTCTATATAGCTCCTATTTTACCCGGGACAAGCTGGTGCATCACCACATAAACTCCTTCAACGATTTCATCGATAGAGGTCTTCAAAAGGTCATAGACGAAGTAGGGATCATCGAGACCAATATAGAGAATACCTATGTAAAGCTTGGCAAGATTCGGGTGGAGAAGCCCATGGTGCGCGAAGCTGACGGCTCCATAGAAAAGCTCTATCCCAACGACGCCCGGCTGCGCAACCTGACCTACTCTTCTCCTATCAAGCTGGAGATGACAATTGTTGAGGGCGAGACCGAGAAAGATCCCGTTGAGGCGGAGATAGGCACACTGCCCATCATGCTCAACTCCAAGATCTGCAACCTTTACGGCCTGAGTGCCGATGAGATGATCGCATACGGAGAGGACCCCAACGACCCTGGAGGCTACTTCGTGGTCAATGGCTCAGAACGGGTGATCATGACGCTCGAAGACCTCGCCCCCAATAAGATCCTGGTGGAGTACAATCAGCGCTACGACGAGAACATCGAAGTTGCCAAGGTTTTCAGCCAGAGGCAGGGCTACAGGTCTCTGGTCATCGTGGAGCGAGGGCGACGTTCAATCCTGGAGGTCTCCTTCCCGTCTGTCTCAGGCAGGTTGAACTTCGTAACTCTTCTTCGATCTTTGGGCATGGAGACGGATATGGATATCGTTAAATCGGTATCTGATAATCCGGAGATCATCAAGTTCATGCTCGAGAACCTTGAGGAGGCAGAGGTCTCGACCAACGATGAGGCCCTGGAGAAGATAGGCTCGCGTGTGGCTGCTGGCCAGGCAAAGGAGTACCAGAAGAAGAGGGCAGCCTATGTTCTGGACAGGTATCTTCTGCCACATATCGGCGTAGAGGAGAAGGACCGATACGCTAAAGCTCTGTTCCTCTCGCGCATGGCTGAGGCCTGCTTCGAGCTGGCTCTGGGCCGCCGTGGCGAGGACGACAAGGACCACTACTCAAACAAGAGGCTGAAGCTGTCTGGAGATCTGATGGAGGATCTCTTCCGCGTTGCTTTCAACCGTCTTACCAGGGACATAAAATACCAGTTAGAGCGCGCCAGCATGAGGAACAGAGAGTTGAATGTTGTAACGACGGTGCGCGCAGACGTTCTGACAGAGAGGATGATTCATCCCCTGGCCACAGGCAACTGGGTTGGCGGAAGAACTGGCGTCTCACAGCTTCTGGACAGGACGGATTACATGGCCACGCTCTCTCACCTGCGCAGGGTGATCTCGCCCCTGTCCAGGTCTCAGCCTCACTTCGAGGCCAGGGATCTGCATGCAACTCAGTGGGGTCGCATCTGTCCGAGCGAGACGCCTGAAGGGCCAAACTGCGGCCTTGTGAAGAACTTTGCCCAGGGAGTTGAGCTCTCCAAGGGCGTGGACAATTACGACGACATAAAAAAGATATTAGTGGATTTGGGCGTGGTTCCGGTAGGTGGTAATGTTGGCTGAGAGCTTGAACAGCGGCGCTCGCGTTTATGTAAATGGCGAGATCGTAGGACATCATGACGACCCCAGGGCTCTGGTAGATAATTTGCGTCGCCTCAGGCGTGCGGGCAGCATAAGCAACCAGATGAATGTGGCCTACTTCGAGAACACCAATGAGATATTCATCAATACGGACTCTGGACGTGCCAGACGACCTGTTATTGTGGTGGAGAACGGAAAGGCCCTGGTAACTGAAGAGCATGTGAATAAAATCAAGAACGGCGAGATGACATTCTCAGATCTTGTGAGCATGGGCCTCGTGGAGTATCTGGATGCTGAGGAGGAGGAGAACACCCTCATCGCCATCTGGGAGGAGGATATAACCCCAGATCACACTCATCTGGAGCTGGATCCTTCGCTCATACTGGGAATTGCCGCAGGCCTGGTGCCTTATCCCGAGCACAATGCCAGTCCCAGGAACACCATGGGCGCAGGAATGGTCAAGCAATGCCTGGGCATGTCCACAGCCAACATGAGGCTCAGGCCAGACACGCGCGGCCATTACCTGAACAGCCCCCAGAGGGCTATCGTTCGGACCAAGACATCTGCTGCCATAGGCTTTGATGAGCGGCCTGCAGGCCAAAACTTCGTGGTTGCAGTGCTGGCATACGAAGGATACAACATCGAGGACGCCCTGGTCATGAATCGCGGGTCCATCCAGCGTGGCCTCGCTCGCAGTCACTTCTTCCGCGTCTCAGAGGCAGAAGAGCGAAAGTACCCAGGAGGCCAGGAGGACAAGTTCGAGATTCCGGACGTTGAAGTCCGCGGAGCACGTGGCTCAGAGGCTTATGATCAACTGGATTCGGATGGCCTCGTGAATCCCAATGCATACGTCGGACCGAACGATGTGTTAATTGGCAAGACCAGCCCCCCCAGGTTTTTGGAGGAGCCATCTGAGTTTGGACTTACCCCCCAGCAGAGGCGCGAGACGTCTGTTACGATGCGTTCAAACGAGAAGGGCGTGGTGGACATGGTCATCCTAACCGAATCCTCCAATGGCAACCGCCTCGCAAAGGTCAAAACCCGGGACCAGCGCGTGCCTGAACTCGGCGATAAATTCGCCTCCAGACACGGGCAGAAGGGCGTCGTGGGCCTGATAGTGCCCCAGGAGGACATGCCCTTCACGGAGTCTGGAATTGTGCCTGATCTCTTGCTCAACCCGCATGCCATTCCTTCGCGTATGACTGTGGGGCATGTGCTGGAGATGATCGGCGGCAAAGTTGGATCTCTGGAAGGCAGGTTCATCGATGCGACTGCTTTCTTGGGCGAGAACGAGCCTGATCTGCGCAGTGCACTGACGAAGTTCGGCTTCTCCCACACAGGCAGGGAGATTCTTTACAACGGAGCCACGGGAGAGCAGATCATGGCGGACGTGTTCGTAGGGGTCATCCTCTACCAGAAGCTTTATCACATGGTCACAGGCAAGATGCACGCCCGGTCCCGCGGACCTGTCCAGGTCTTGACCCGCCAGCCCACAGAAGGGCGCGCCCGCGAGGGCGGCCTGCGGTTCGGTGAGATGGAAAGAGATGTGCTAATCGCTCATGGTGCAGCCCTGGCGCTGAAAGAGCGCCTGGTCGACGAGTCTGATAAGGTGACTGAGCTGGTCTGCAGTCATTGCGGCATGATCGCCATCCATGACAGGCGCAGAAACGCGGATTTCTGTCCGACCTGTGGGGCAGACACGGAGATCTACCCAGTGGAGATGAGCTATGCCTTCAAGCTCCTGCTAGATGAGATTAAATCACTGGGCGTAGCCCCAAGGCTGATCCTGGAAGACGCTGTTTAGGTGGAAATATGACTGTTCCCAAGAGAATTGGCAAGATCCGCTTTGGTCTGATATCCCCTCAAGAATTTCGGAAGATGAGCGTGGTCAAGATCATAACGGCTGACACATATGATGATGACGGCTTTCCAATCGAGATGGGGTTGATGGACCCGCGTCTGGGTGTGATCGATCCTGGGCTTCGCTGTCGATCCTGCGGCGGCCGGCCTGGAGAGTGCCCTGGCCACTTTGGCCACATCGATCTCATCGCTCCCGTCATTCACGTGGGCTTTGCAAAGCTGATAAGAAAGGTCCTGAGGGCAGTCTGTCGGGACTGCTCCCGCCTCATGCTCAAAGAAAATGAGAAGAAGATGTACCTGGAGCAGATCCAGACGCTGGAGCGGCTGGGGCAGACGACTGACGACATAGTCAACAAGGTCTTTGCAGAGGCGCGCAAGAACAAGACCTGCCCCTACTGCGGAGCGCCCCAACAGGAGATCAAGTTCGAGCGGCCACTATCCTACATCGAGGATGGCCACAAGCTCACAGCCTCCGACATTCGCGATCGTTTTGAGAAGATACCGGACGAAGACATCCAGGTGATGGGCATGAACCCCGCAACTGCGCGTCCAGAATGGATGATTCTGACTGTGCTGCCCGTTCCACCGGTGACCATGCGCCCTTCCATCACACTTGAGTCGGGCCAGCGAAGCGAGGACGATCTCACGCATAAGCTGGTGGACATCATCCGCATCAACCAGAGATTCCAGGAGAATAGAGAGGCAGGGGCACCGCAACTGATCATCGAGGATCTGTGGGAGCTATTGCAGTATCACGTCACAACCTTCTTGGACAATACCGTCTCAGGTGTGCCGCCCGCGAGACACAGAAGCGGCAGACCTCTCAAGACTCTCTCGCAGCGCCTTAAGGGCAAAGAAGGTCGCTTCAGAGGCTCTCTCTCAGGCAAGCGAGTCAACTTCAGCGCCAGGACCGTCATATCTCCAGATCCCAACCTGAGCATCAACGAGGTCGGCGTTCCAATGGACGTGGCAATGGAGCTCTCCGTGCCCATGATCGTCAACGCCAGGAACAAGGAGATTGTGAAGACCTACGTGCGCCGAGGCCCAGATAGGCATCCGGGTGTGAACTATGTCACACGCCCTGACCAGAGAAGGGTCAAGGTCACTGACAAGAACTGCGAGGAGGTCGCCGAGCAGATCGATATTGGCTGGAGAGTCGACCGGCAGCTTGCAGATGGCGATATTGTGCTCTTCAACCGCCAGCCATCGCTGCACAGGATGTCCATCATGTCTCACAGGGTAAAGGTCATGCCCTACAAGACATTCCGCCTCAACCCAGCCGTATGTCCTCCCTACAACGCAGACTTCGACGGGGACGAGATGAACATGCACGTTCCTCAGACCGAAGAAGCCCGTGCCGAGGCCGAGATCCTCATGCGCGTTCAGGAGAACATACTATCGCCGAGATTCGGCGGCCCGATAATCGGCGGCATTCACGATTATGTGACGGGCTCCTTCCTTCTGACGCACGGCTACAAGCCCATCGATCGCAGGGGTGCCATGGAACTGCTCAAGAAGTTCGATATCTCTGAGCTTCCAGAGCCCGCAGGCATCGATGGTGGAGAGCCTTATTGGACTGGAAAGCAGATCTTCTCCCTCATCCTTCCCAAGGGCCTGAACCTGAACTTCAAAGCCGATTTCTGCTATAACTGCGACATTTGCAAGGGCGAGGGCTGTGAGAACGATGCATACGTTGTCATCAAGGACGGCAATCTCCTGAAAGGCACCATCGATGCGGAAGCCGTGGGCGCATTCAAGGGCAAGATAACAGACAGAATAATAAAGCAGTATGATCCCTCCGTTGCAAGTGAGTTCCTGGACAGGATGACTCGCCTGGCCCTGCGTGGCATCATGCACGCGGGATTCAGCTTCGGCATAGACGACGAGGACATCCCCAAGGAAGCTGCGGAGCAGATCGAGGAGACAACTCGTGCTGCGCGCGAGAAGGCACAGCAGCTCATCGAGGCCTACAAAGCAGGCGAGCTGGAGCCACTGCCAGGTCGTACCCTGGATGAGACATTGGAGATGAGGATCATGCAGACCCTGGGAAAGGCCAGGGATACTGCAGGCAAGATCGCCGGACGTTACCTGGGTCTGGACAACTCCGGAGTGGTTATGGCCGTAAGCGGAGCTCGCGGCTCAATGCTCAACCTTACCCAGATGGCTGCATGCGTTGGTCAGCAATCTGTTCGTGGCGAGAGGATCAAACGCGGATACGTCGGCAGGACGCTTCCACACTTCAGGCGTGGCGATCTCGGCGCAGAGGCGCACGGTTTCGTGGAGTCGAGCTACAAGGATGGACTGAATCCCACAGAGTTCTTCTTCCATGCGATCGGTGGTCGCGAGGGCCTGGTGGACACAGCCATCAGAACATCGCAGAGCGGCTATCTGCAGCGTAGATTGGTCAACGCCCTCCAGGATCTCGAGGTCAAGTACGACGGCACTGTGAAGGAGACGAGGGGCATGATCGTCCAGTTCCAGTACGGCGAAGACGGTGTTGACGCCTCAAGGCGAGACTATGCCAGCGCAGATAACGTCAAGCGCATCATCAAGAACGTGCTGAAGAGGGAGTCGGCATGAGCCTTTCACAGAAGGAGATTTTGGAGATGATAGAGGGCCTCGACCTTCCTTTGAGCATAAAAGAAGCCCTGCGGTCCGGGCTGGATGGTGTGGAGGTAACTGAGGAGCAGTTCAATGAGATCATCGACAATGTCTTGGCGGATTACGAGCACTCCCGAGTGGAGCCCTGCGAGGCAGTGGGAGTGGTCGCTGCCCAGTCCATTGGCGAGCCTGGCACACAGATGACCATGCGTACCTTCCACTACGCTGGCGTGGCCGAGATCAACGTTACTTTGGGCTTGCCAAGGCTCATCGAGATCGTAGATGCGAGAAAGATTCCATCTACGCCAACGATGACCATAAGGCTCATGGCAAGCGATGATCCTGAGAAAGATTATGCCCACGACAGAGATAAGGCGCGCGAAGTTGCCTGGGCGATCGAGTCCACATCCATTCTCCACCTGGGATCCATAGCCACGGACCTGGCCGAGATGAATGTGCTAATCGAGCTGAATCCAGGGGCAATGGAACAACGCAAGATCTCCGCAGAAGAGGTCGCAGAGAGGCTGAGAGAGGAGACAGGCCTCGACGTGGAGCAAAAAGAGAACCTGCTTGTGATGGCTCCTGAGGAGCCGTCATATCGCGAGCTGCTCCAGCTCGTGGAAACGATCAAGAGGATATCATTGAAAGGAGTAGAGGGCATCAAGCGCGTTGTGATCCGAAAGGAGGGCGACGAGTATGTTCTCTACACAGAAGGGTCGTCTCTCAAGAAGGTCATGCAGTTTGAAGGAGTAGACCCCACTAGAATCAAGACCAACAATATAAATGAGATCGGAGAGGTGCTGGGCATCGAAGCTGCACGAAATGCCATCATCAATGAGGCTACAGACACCCTGCGCGAACAAGGTCTCTCTGTAGATGTGAGACACATCATGCTGGTGGCAGACATCATGACTGTGGACGGAGAGGTCAAGCAGATCGGACGGCATGGCGTATCAGGCGAGAAGGCCAGTGTGCTCGCGAGAGCAGCCTTCGAGGTGACCGTAAACCACATCCTAGATGCAGCCATACGCGGAGACGTGGATGATCTCAAAGGCGTGACGGAGAACGTCATCGTGGGACAGCCAATACAGCTAGGCACCGGAGACGTGACGCTGGTGGCAAACAAGAGATGAGGTAATACGATGATAAATGTAGATAGAGCTTTAAGAAATTCCATCAGAACGGGAAATGTAGTACTAGGGTCTAATAGAACAGTTGAAGCGGGACTGGGCGGAAAGGCAAAATTGATCATATTTGCAGTAGATTGTCCCGCGGACGTGAGGGCGCAGCTGGAGACCATGGACGTTCCAGTCTACGGTTACCAGGGTATGGGCAAGGACCTCGGATCTGCCTGTGGGAAACCCTTCTCCGTGGCCGCCTTGGCCATCATAGAGCCAGGTGACTCGGAGATAATGGCACTGCAGCGTGAGATCCGGGGTGTTGAGGCATGAGTGAGTTCAAACTCACCACCGAAGGTATCAGATACATAGCACTGTTCGAGAGCCTGACAGGCGGCATGGCTAGGGATTGCGTCGTGGATGAGGACAATGACCGCATCATCTTTGTCATCAAGAAGGGGGATATGGGTGCGGCCATAGGCAGGAAAGGCTCGAACATCAACCGCGTGAAAAAATCTGTAGGAAAGCAGATAGAGATCGTTGAGTACAGCGATGATGTGAAGGAGTTTTTGGAGAACCTCTTCCAGCCAGCTGCCATAAAGAACGTGATGGTGGTCAACAAAAATAATAAGCGATTGGCTTATGTAGAGGTAGCAAATAAGGACAAAGGCATTGCCATCGGCAGGGATGGTCGCAACATAATCAGAGCCAAGATGCTTGCCCACAGGCATCATGGCGTTGATGACATCATAATTCAATGAATTGATCGCGATTTATTCAAGGTGAAATGAATGGGAAATGGAATCTATGCAGCCAGGAAACTGGAGAGTGATAGGAAGACGATGAGGTGGAGCTATCCTAAGTATATCCGCAGGATGTCTGGAAGCAAGATGAAGGCTGACCCCTTGGGTGGAGCGCCCATGGGTCGTGGGATAGTTCTGGAGAAGGTTGGAATAGAGGCCAAGCAGCCCAACTCGGCCATAAGAAAGGCCGTGCGCATACAGCTCATCAAAAATGGCCGTCAGGTTACTGCCTTTGCCCCGGGCGATGGTGCTATCGGCTTCATAGATGAGCATGATGAAGTAGTAGTTGATCGCATTGGTGGGCGTCAGGGCAGATCCATGGGCGACATACCTGGGGTCAGGTTCAAGGTCATTGCCGTCAATAATGTGTCCCTGCTGGAGCTTGTCAGGGGAAGAAAGGAGAAGCCTGTAAGGTGATCGAAATGAAGGTATTCGGCAAATGGGACCCTGCAGAAGTGGAGATTGCAGACCTGAGCATCAAGGGCTACATGAGCCTTGCTCCAAAGGCGGTCATGCATTCGGGCGGCAGACATGCAAAGCAGCAGTTCAAGAAGTCTGAGCAGCATATCGTCGAGCGTTTGGTGAATAAGATGATGCGCAAAGAGAAGAACACAGGCAAGAAGTTGAAGGCCTATGGCATCGTCGAAGACGCCTTCGATATAGTTGAGAAGAGGACAAAGGAGAACCCCTTATCAGTTCTGGCCAGGGCCATTGCGAATGCTGGCCCGCGCGAGGAGGTCGTCCGGCTCAAGTATGGAGGCATAACAGTGCCAAAAGCGGTAGATACGGCCCCTCAAAGAAGGGTAGATGCTGCCCTCATGTTCATAGCCAAAGGCGCTCGTGAGGCATCCTTCAAGAAGACCAAGTCGGTCGAGGCTGCTCTGGCAGACGAGATCATCGCTGCCGCGAATCATGATGTCAAGAGCTACGCAATAAACCACAAGGATAGCGTGGAGCGCGTAGCCAAGGCTGCAAGATAAGTAAGTTTTGCGAAAAATAGTGGCGCACGAGTCTTTTTGCGCCCAATTAATTATTTTTTCTTGTATTTATAAAATTATGTCTATGTTTCCTGAAATTAACATCCATTTAACGATAGTTATGCGAATCCAGCATGCAATAAGTTCATAAGTAATACATGTGTATCCTAACAGAGAAGAATTAGCGTTGGGAGGCCACAATAGTCAATGAATAAATCTGATGGATGCAAGCACACAGGCATCGAGAAAGAATATTCTATCGAGGATCTGGCAGCTTTCCACGGCCACCTAGGTCCTTTCATAGTCCTGGGTTACAGAATGGGAAGATATGCAAAGAAAAATTTCTGCACCGATCCCTTTCAGATGAGTGCAGTGGTCTACTGCGCGGGGACGCCACCAGAATCATGCATGGCAGATGGAATACAGATAGGCAGCGGCTGCACATTGGGCAAGAGAAATATTGAGATCATCGCCTCCAAAGAGATCCGATGCATCTTCACGTCTGGAGAGAGAAAGCTGACATTGATTCCAAAGCCCTTTAAAAAACTACCTCCGGAGGATCACGACTATCCAAGGCTCGTCGAGAGCATGGCGGAGGAGATGTACGGCATGGCAGACTCTGACCTGTTCGAGGCCTCATTCGGGTGCTTTGGGAATTGAGCATCATTGAGCTTGAGGGCATCTACACAGCCTACGAGGGAGACGACAAGCCCATCATCAAGGACCTCACGCTTAACATAGACCGCGGCGAGTACGTGGTCATCGGCGGTCCCAATAGCGCCGGAAAGACGACGCTCCTTGAATCCATAAATGGCCTTGTGAAGATCACTCACGGGAGAGCGGCTGTATGCGGTTTCGATGTACGGCGTAGCGGCCACGATGTACGAAAAAAGGTGGGTTATGTCGTGCAGAACTTTTACTTCGATCCATTTACACCCTTCAACACACAGCAGGTGGTGATGATGGGGCGCTATGGCAGATTGGGACTGTTGAAGAGGCCAATAGAAGAGGACTACAAGGCAGCCGAGAGGGCCATTCGCATGGTGGGCATCGAAGATCTGGCACAAAAGACCATCGGGACTTTGAGCGGCGGCCAGCAGCAGAAGGTGATGATCGCTCATAACCTTGCAAAGGAGCCGGAGGTCCTGCTGCTCGACGAGCCCTTCAGCAATCTCGATTTCTCCGCCAGAGAGTTTCTGCAGGCAATTCTCTTGGATCTGGTAAAAGGCGGCACTCCGATCGTCATTGTGTCGCATGCCTTCGACGGGCTTCCTGATATTCGCATTCATCTGGTGGTGATGAATGAAGGCAGGATTACCAAAGACATCTGTTGTCCTGCCAGAGCTGTGGAAGACATCGTTCGCAAGTCATCTTTGAGGCAGTGATATGAATGCTAGAGCCGCTGATTGCAAATAACGTCGTTTGCCATGCAGTGGAGGCGATGGTCTTCGCCTCCATCGCCTGCAGCATCCTCGGCGTTGTGATATCCCGGATGAACCTCGCCTCCATCGGCTTCACAATGTCACATGCAGCATTTGCAGGCGCATCTATCGGCATGTTCCTGGAGATGAATGCCCAGATGGCTGCCATCGCTTTCAGCGTGGGAGTGGCGGCGCTCATCGGGCCCATAAGCGACAAAGCCAAGATGGCAGCGGATGCAACTCTGGGAGTCCTCTTCGCCCTTTGCATGGCAGTGGCCATCTTTCTCATCTCTTACATGCAGTACCTGGGCAAAGGCCTCTCCGCGAGCAGCCTGCTGTTTGGCGATGTAATCTCCCTTTACAGGGAGGAGATCTATGCACTGGCTGCGGTCTCTCTCCTCACCATCATCTTCGTGCTGCTCTTCTACAAGGAGATCTGTGCCATCATGTTCAACATGAAGATTGCTCAGGCCTCAGGGATGCGGGTTCAGGTTGTCTATTATATCTTGCTGTTCATCATAGCGCTCTCAGTAGCTTTGTGCCTCAACATCGTTGGAGGGCTTCTGATATTCGTCTGGCTGGTGACGCCTGCCTCCATCGCCAGCCAGTTCTGCTTCGATGTGAAGAGCATGTTCATCGCAGCACCGCTCGTGGCCCTGCTCGTGAGCGCCTTCGGCGTTTGGGCTGGATTTGAGTACACTTTGCCAATAGCGCCCCTGGTCGCCCTGCTCCTCACGGGCACCTTCGGGCTGGCAGTGATGCTATCCACTAAGAGAAAGGTTACAACCAGAAGACATTGATCGAAAATGTCGGAGTTAACCATCGAAGAGATTGGACGCATACTGGCAGACTCAATAGACCTGGAAACTCAGATCGTGTGCGTGTCTGGCTCTGAAGAGATCCCTGAGAGCGGCGTTCTGACATCGTCCATCAGTGGCTGCATCGCATCTGCTATGTATCTCATGGCTACTGGCGAAATTTTCGGGCCGCTTTATGCAGGATACGAGCAGGATCAGCCATTTTGCCGCTGCATGGGCGGACCGGCATGGTTTGGATACAGACCCTTCGATCCCAGGCTGATGAGCCTGCTGGCATCCGGGTCAGAAGACTTGAAAGGCTTCACGCAAAAGCGCCTGAAGAAGAGCCGCGAAATTGCACAGAAGACTATTAGCAGCATTGGAAAAGTTCTGCCCCTGGGCAGATATGTCGTGATGAGCCGCTGCGAAGGTTTGCAGGATGATCAGGGCGTCAGATGCATCGTCTGCTTTGGCAGCGGCGAGCAGATTCGCAATCTATGCGCTCTGGCACATTATGCAAGCAGCGATGTCTTTGACGCGGTTTCGATCCCCTGGGGGCCATCGTGCGCAACCATGATCACCTATCCAGCAGGCATGGCTGAAAATGCACCATCTGATATGCTATTCGTGGGTCCTTCCGACCCATCTGCCGATGAATGGCTCCCAAAAGGGTGTTTGGTGATCGGAATCCCAGTGAAGATTGCCAGGATGATGGCAGGATGCGCAGAGCAGTCATTTCTTGCCGATATCGCTTGATTTTTTCAAAGTATGTAATAAAGTAGTAACTCTTAAATAGTTCGTAATACCATTTGGAGCTTATGTCAAACAATAGATATTGCAGCATAATCACGCTGCTGGTAGCGATCCTTCTGATCGTTCCAGCTGTTTCAGGAAGTGCAACGCTCAAGGTCGTATGCACCACCAGTGTTTTGATGGACCCCATAACCTTCATCGGCGGCGACAATGTTGAAGCCATATCCATTGCCGATCCAACCATTTGCCCGCACCTGCAGTCCGATATAATCCCCAATCGCATCCAGCTCAACAAGGACTTCATTGCGGGTGCAAATATGTTCGTTGCTTACAACGACAGCAACGACAGGCAGTACAATATGCCTGCTGTTAAAGATTTCCTGGCGGCTAACTACAACCGTTCAGTTGAGTGGTATACCATCTCCAAGCTATCCGGATGGAACACGCCCACCAACTCCAAGCGGTTGGCTGAACAGGTGGAGGGATGGCTGGTTGAGAGGGATCCGACGAACAAGACCTACTACGAGCAGCGCTATGTCAACTACACCAAGACTTTTGATGCAGTGGAGCCGACTGAAGACGAGAAGAAGAAGTTGAACCAGACCAAGGTCATTGTAATGGTCTGGCAGCAGGATCCTGTCAAGAACTGGCTGGGAATGAATGTGGTGAACATATTCGCGCCTGAGTTCTACATGAATGGCACCAAGACTGCTGCCAAGGTCGTGGACGACATCAATGCCAATCCGGACAAGTACAAGGACGTTGCCTATGTCATCGAGAATATGCAGTCAGGAGAGCTTGCCAAGGGCATTGAGGAGGCACTGAAGGACAAGGGCATCAATGCTACGCGCGTCATCTTCACCAACTTCCCGCATTCTGTGGAAGGATTAGATACGATGGCAGATGTGCTCAACTACAATAAGCATCTAGTGCTCGGATAATCTGTTGATGCTCCCCGCCCCAAAGGGCAGGAAGCATTTACTTGAACCTTTTTATGAAGGACTTATCGATCCAGCTCTTGAGGGAGTAGATCAACCTGGTCGGTGCGCCGATGCACATCTTTCCCACAACTCCCACTGCGCAGTCGCTGCCAAGGGATATGAGAGCCACTTGGTTGTCGGTACTGGCGCGAATAGCGTACTTCTCCATTGCTCTGCCCTCAGCCAGGCGCACAAGATTCTCAGCAACGTGCTTCGCATGACGTTCTGCCTCAAGTCCTGTCTTGGTGGCAAGCCTCCCGTCGATCTCAATCCAAGCAGCATCGCCTATGGCGAAGATATTGTCCCTGGCGCGCAAAAACTCGTCCACAAGAATCCAACCATTCTTCTTGGGCAGATCGAGATCTTGAACGAACTTGGACGGCTTGACGCCTGCTGTCCAGATGGCCATGTCGCAGTCCAGGCAGGTCCCGTCTGCGAACATAATGCAGTCCTTCTTGATCTCGCAGACCATGGTGGAGGTGAGGATGTTCACACCCTTTTTAGAAAGTGCCTTCTCCACAAGCGCTGAGGTTTGAGGCGAGAACAGAGGAAGGACCCTCTCCCTGGCCTCGATGATGTAGATGCTGGCATCAAGGCTCTCGGCCAGAATGGATGCAGCCTCGACGCCTGTCAAGCCCGAGCCCATGATCATAATGCGCTCAGGGTTCATGTCCTCTACGAACCTTCGCGCCTTCTTTGTCTCCTCCAGGGTATTGATTGAGAAGGAGTTCTCCACGCCCTTGATGCCGAAGTAGTTCTGCTCTGCGCCCGTGGCTATCACTGCACAGTCGAAAGGAACGCGAGATTTCTCACAGACCACTGTGTTTCCTTCCAGACGCAAGGCCTTTTCCTGAACATGAACTGTGCCCGTTCGCTCGCAAAAAGGCTTGAGCGGTGCGGTCAGCTCCTGGAGCCTTGCAACCCCGCCCAGATACTCCGGGTACAATGCCTGCATCTCAATCTGCCTCTTGGGCTCTATCAGGGTGAATTTCAGAGGGCCTGGGGTGGCAACTCTTATCAGCTCGGCCCCCCCGACACCTCCTCCGATGACTGCGACCTTCATGCTAACTGCTCGACCTCTTGATCATTCTTGATCATCTTTGACATAATACCTTCCGGCCAATCTTGCCCAGTCTCCTATATAAAATGGTCATTTCCAAGTAGCGTCATAAACTTGATGCACAAGAGATCGCCTCATATACCTTCAACGAAATACGAAAGATTCGATGATCACAGTTTACTTCGACGGACTTTGCTATCCCAAAAACCCTTGCGGCGTGGCAGCCTTTGGCTATCTCGTCCTACGCAGCGGTCAGGTGGTTCATAAGGGCTTTCGCGCCGTGGGAGAGGGCAGGGGAATGACCAACAATGTGGCTGAGTACGAGGGCCTGATGGCTGCGGCGCAGTGGATCGCGGATGAGGGGATCGAGGAGAAGAT
>JAUCQD010000170.1 GCA_030372945.1 Methanothrix sp.
GCTCTCTCTTGATCAGAGGCGGAGTGATGGGCAGGGCGATTAACTGCGAGTGAGTGTGTGAGAGAGATGCTCCAGCTTCCTTGCCCCAGTTCTTGAATATCGACACATATTTGACGCCGTCAAGGCCGCAGTAATTCGAATAACGATCCTGGTAGGCCTTCAAGAGCAGTTCCATGTGCTCTTGGCTGAAGTCTGCAGGAGCATCATTGTGCAGCGGAGAGTCCACTATCACCTCGTGGTGCCCGTGCCCTGACAGAGCTATCCACTCGGTCGTGGGAGGGGTGGGGCTTGGCACCATAGCAGCGAAGAGATTTGGAAATACCCTCATCTTCCAGCTGCGAATCTTCGCAGGGCCATCGACCAGCACACCTTGATCTGTGTAGACTGCGACGCTTGGCGGAGTCATATCCTCGTTGCCTGGGCAAAAAGGGCAGCTTTTTTCATCCTTAGCAGGGGGTTTTGCTCTCTGGAAATCCGAGGGCCTCTTCCTGCGCTCGGCTGCAATTATGCAGTACTCATCCAGAAAGTAATGCTTTCGTATCTCCGGCATCAGGCTACTTCCTTGTAGATCTGCAGAGTCCTTTTTGCTGCCTTTTGCCAGGTGAACTCCTCCAGGACCCTCGCTCTGGCGTTCTTTCCCCAGGCCTTCAGCCTCTCTGGATCCTCCAGTGCCAATTTGATGCCCCAGGCAATATCAGCTGGATCCCTTGCATTCACGTGAACGCCTGTGGGCCTTTCTGCAGCCGGGTTCCGAACGATCTCTCGCAGACCGCTGGTTCCTGCAGCGCCTACCACAGATGCCCGGCCCATGGCTGCCGCCTCAAGGGCCACAATGCCGAAGGGCTCGTAGATGCTGGGGAAGACACAAAGATCTGCAAGGGCATAATGGTACATCTTATCCTCTGCGCAAAGAAAGTCAGTGACCAGAGTTATGCCTCCAAGCCGCTTCGCCTCTTCGCTTGCCCAGCATTCCAGGCTGCCCTTCCCTACCACCAGCAGCTTCACCTTATGGTCCTCTGCCCGGATCCTCGAGATTGCTGAGAATAGCTGCACGACGCCTTTGACTGGCTCCAGCCGACCCATGAAGAGCACAATAATATCGTCTTTTGTGAAGCCTAATCTTCTCTTCAGGGCCTCCAGGCGCACAGGATCGACTCGATCCGGGTCGAAGAATTCGGCATCGACGCCATGGTAGCAGACGTCTATCTTTTCTGCTGGAACTCCACTGTCCATGAGCTGTCCCTTCATCGCCTCGGATACTGTTATGAGCTTGTCTGACACCTCCGCCCCCCTCTTTTCCAGGGCGATGAGCTGCCAGTTGGGGTTTTCGGAGCGCCCAACCTCAAGGCCATGGACGTGATAGATGACGGGATTGCCTTTTCTCTTAATTGCCATGGCACCCGGCAGGCCGAGCCAGTCATGGGCTACGCAGAGATCGAAGGGCCCCGTCTCCATGAACCTGGATGCTGCAAGCTGGTTTAGGCTGAAGAGGTCCATGAGAAAGTCCAGGCCATCGCCCCATGAGAGGCTATCGGATGAGAGGAATATCTCCAGTCCGTCCCTGATAGGAATTGGGATCTCCCTGAATACCTCCACGCCATTCATCATCTCATGCCTCTTGAGCTCTTCACCCCCGAGGGTGAAGACAGTGACCCGTTCCCCCAAAGATGTCATCTCTCTGGAGATCTCGTCTACGTAAACCCCAAGGCCTCCAAAGATCCTGGGTGGAAATTCGATGCTAAAGTATGCTATTCTCATTTGAGCCCCACATTGATTGAAAGATCATACCACCAAATTCTTGTAATACTCCAGAACTGGCTCCTTCCAACTGAATTGCTTGGCAAGGGAGAATGATTCTTCGCAGAGCAGTCGGTACTTGACCTCGTCCTCTAGATATGTCCATGTGAAGTAATCCATGGCCAGAGCATAGTCCAGGACAGTCTCCTGAAGCTGGGCCTCTACATTGTCCACTATCACCACGCCACCGAGGCCAGGCACACGGCGCTTGATCTTCTTCAGAGCATCGCTGTAGCCGGCAGACCTGCTGACTATGCTGGGAGTGCCCTCTTTGCCAGCTTCAAGAGCTGTGAGCAGGAAGGGTTCATACTGCGAGGGGAAGATTCCTGCAATGCATCCTGCCATGATCTCGTCACTTCGCATGCCCAGGCCTCCGTCGTCCGGTCCAACCCACTGAGGATAAAGCATCGCTGCCACAAGCCTCTTGCCTGAGATCAGCTCCTTCTCGTCCAGATTCCTCTCCCGGATCATGTTCTCCAGGCGGATCTCATCGCCTACAAGCACCTCAGGCGTCAGATTTATTGGGAAGCCTGGGGGGAGCTTATCTTTGTTTTTTGGTCCGTGGGCAGCTATCAGAAAGCATACAACCCTCGTGTCCTCGGCACGGCGCTGGCCAGTCAGACGGTGCTTTAGCAAGTGATCCTGAAGCACAAGGGCGTCGAGAAGCTGAGGATAGCCTTTGTTCTCAATCTCTATGCGAGAGATGGTGAAGATGGGGATTATGCTCTCCGGATTCACGCTTTGACCATCGCAGAACTTGTAGAGATTGTCGGCCAAGAACTTCTGAATCTTAGCCCGGCAGCGATCCTTCTTCTCCCAGTCGATATCTTCGACGTCTACATCGATTCCATTTCGGATGACTATGCCTTTCAGGCGATAAAAGAGCATTGCCTCCTTCATGGTCGAATCGCCCACGAAGGTCACGACGTCTGCATAGCGAGCCAGCGCCTCCAGGGCTGCAAAGCCCATGGGCGTTCCAGGCTCCATTCGGGAGTCGTTTTGAGCAACATTTTGCAGCCCTCTGAAGCCGGCAGTCCGCCCTGGAACAGTGGCGTGAAGGGTGCACACTGTCCTCACAGGAATGCCCAGCTTTTTCAGCCTTGCCACAGCATAAAAGACCCCAAACTCATGACAGTGCAAAGATACCCTCAACTTTGGCATCACAGATTTGGCGAACTCCGAGATCGCCTTGTCCTCGTACTTCATGGCCGTCTTGTCCTGGGCAGATGAGAGGCCGCGCACAAGCTCGGAGACTGCATAGGAGAGGTTCAAGTAGTGGTTGTACTCCGCGCCATAGTGAGCTCTCTCAAAATTCATGGAGTCAAGGCCCACGAGATCGAAGGCCTCAGTCTTGATAGCGTTGTTGAGGGTCATCTCCTGGCCCTTCCAGCGCACCATGCGAGACTGATAGTAGCTGGTGTTGAATAGGATGTATCCGATTGGAACATCACCTGCAGTCCTCTGACCTGTGAGGGTCTCGATGCCTGCTGCGTTCAGTGCAGCTATGACGCGATCAAGCTCAGGGCCCATCTGCAGCCTCTCGAATCCCGATAGCCTCGAGACCCTGTTCTTGCCTGTGTTCCAATCAGATCCGGAGGTTGGATAGTTTGGTCCCAAGACCAAAATTTTCAGGCCGCGCTCAATAATGCCCTGGGATGCAAGCTTTCCAAGTGTTACGGCTTCGGCATCAATGACGTCCCAGATGCCACCCATTTTATTCGAGGCGGGTCCGCCTTCCTCACCTGCCAGAACGATCCACCTTTCGATCATTTTAACCTCAGGGATAGGGCGACAGAGAGGACACGGCCATCCCATCGTCTGATATATCCAGGACTCGTATGCTGTTTGCTATCTTCGATCCGCGCATCTTCATGACGTATATCGATCTTATGAGAGTGTTGCCTATCCTCTCCCTGTTGAGCATTGTTGCGGAATCGGCGCCGTACTCCAAGAACTGGTTCATGCCAAAAGCTGTTCCAATTGTCACTACAGATGTGACTTTGCTGGAGCGAATGGTCCCGAATAGATCGTCAGTTAGCGACCTGATCTTGAAGGGTGCCTCGACTGCCATGAAAAATGCAGTCAGGTCATCTATGAAAAGCCTGCTCGGCTTTACCTCGTCCAGCTTTCTCTCCACCAGTT
>JAUCQD010000171.1 GCA_030372945.1 Methanothrix sp.
AGCATTATATAATACACAATGTTATTATCGAAACGCTTATTAATTGATATTCAAATTGATTTAATAGTGTTATAAGATATGATTTAATCGAATCATATAGCGACCGTAGGATGCTGAGGAACAGAGGAGGTATATGGAGATGAAAACAAGAAGAAAGGTAGCCTGGTCGATGCTGGTGCTATGTCTTTCGCTGGTCGTAATCAGCACAGCTCTGGCATCAGACGACTCAGGTTCAGATTATCCCAAGAAGATTGTGGATAATGCAGGCAGGGAGATCACAATCAAGAATCCTATCCAGAGAATAATAGTCAATAATGGAGATGCTGCTGAGGCCATAATCCTGCTTGGTGAGGGCGACAAGATAGTGGCAGTATCGGATACCGTAAAGCAAAAGTCAAGCTACTACTTCCCTATGCTTAAGAAAGTACCATCGGTGGGCACATTCAACAAGCTGGACTATGAGATGATTGGTGCAATTGCTAAGGGTGATAGTGATACAGTAGCTCCAGATATTGTCTTCATAGGTTACAGCTATCCGGGAAAATCTTATGGAATTGAGGCTCATGCCGAGGCGCTAGCTCCTTTCAAGAACATAACCTGCGTCGGCCTGGACTTCTTCTACCCAGAGAACATGACGTCAGATATGGAGAAGCTGGGAATTATCTTGAATAAGGAGGCTGAGGCAAAGGAGTATATAGACTGGTACAACCAGAAGCTTTCCGACATAAAGGAGGCGGTGAAAGGTACAACCATGCCCAAGGTATATGTTGAGTGGACTGCCAAGGGCAACGATCTGTCCGGTATGGGGCCGAATTCTGGAGCTGGCCAGATGGTCAAGGCTGCTAACGCCTACAATATATTCAGCGGGCAAAAGGAGGCATATCCCAAGATCGACTGGGAGTATATCGTCTCTCAAAAGCCTGATATCATAATAAAGCGACAGGCATCAGCATCTGATGCCAAGAGTTTGGGCTGGCAAGCCGCTCCCTCCACCGATGCGGTCGGTCTTGAGAAAACTATCAATGATATCAAGGATAGGGCTGCAGCATCTTCCGTGCCCGCGGTGATGAATGGCAAGGTCTACGTCGTCAACTGGGACTTCATGGCAGGCCCAGACCAAATAGTGGGACTTACTTATCTGGCCAAGGTAATTCATCCTGAGGCGAAGCTGGATCCAGAGTCTGTCTATAAGGAGTATCTGGAAATGATAGGGCTTACATATCCCGAAGGAAGGATTTTCGTATACCCTGAGGACGTATTAAAGTGAAGGCCAAGGTTAAAGAATAGTCTAGTCGCTCTGCTGGCTGCGGTGCCTGCAGCCAAAAATTTTTATAATAATTTTATGTCATACACACTATGCTCCCATTCAAGGAGCGCAATGGTATGATGCATGGCTTGTCCAGAGATCTCATAACCAGCGCCTCAACGCCATAGACATCACTTATATTCTTCTCGCTCAGCAGGTCGTTAGGGGTTCCGGCTGCGTAGACAACCCCCTTCTTCAGCATCACCAATGTATCCGAGAACCGGGCGGCAAGATTGAGGTCGTGTATGGCCATCACAGCCGATATGCCCTTCTCCTTGACCAGAGCACTTATGGTCTCCATGACATCCAGCTGGTGCTTCATATCCAGGTTGGATGTGGGCTCGTCCAGCAAAAGCACAGACGGCTCCTGGGCAAGAGCCCTGGCGATGAGCACCTTCTGCTTCTGGCCGCCGGAGAGCTGCGAAAAGTCCCTCATGGCCAGCCCCTGCAGATTTAAAAGCTCCAGGGTGTCCGCTACCTTGTCCAGGTCCGCGTCTGATACCCTCCAGCTGATGTGAGGCCTCCTTCCCATAAGCACTGTGTCAAAAACGGTAGTTGCGAGCGGCGTGGAGCTGGACTGAGGCACATAGCCTATTCGCCTGGCGATCTCCTGCTGCTTCATGCTCTGCACATCCCGCCCCTCCAGCAGGATGCTTCCCTTGGGTTTGAGGATGCGGTCTATGCATTTGATGAGCGTGGTCTTGCCCGATCCGTTCGGCCCCACAAGGCTCAAGATCTCAGCGTCATCCACGATGACGTTCAAATCGTCAAGGATCTTGTTGCTTTGGTAGCTGAAGGTCAGGTCTTTGATTGAGATTTTTACCATTGTGCCTCACTTTCCAGTTGGGATATTTCGCCTTAATGCTTACTCTCATACCTTGTTAATAAAACTTTTTATTGAGATGGTATTACTGAATAATAAAAAATGAGAATCAGGCACCGCTCTTCCGGCAGCTCACAGAGATCACCGCCGCGGCTATAAACGAGACCTGCATCGATGCAGTTGCATATATC
>JAUCQD010000172.1 GCA_030372945.1 Methanothrix sp.
CTCTATTCATGAACCTTTCGGTTAAACCACTGGCCGTCAAGCGGCTTGCTTCATGGCCTGCTCGTAGACCTCTTCAGTCCTCTTGGAGATGCGATCCCAACTGAACTCGGCGTCAATCCTGCTGCAACCCGCAACAGCTAGCTTCCTCATCTCCTCGGGATTTTCGAGAAGCCGGTTTATGCACCAGGCGATGGATTCAGGCTGTATGTAGGCCAGAAGACCGTCCTGGAAGTTATTTATGATGCTCACGGCCTCAGTTGCCACGACGGGTTTGCAGGCATCCCAGGCCTCCAGGACGACAACTCCAAAGGGTTCGTTGCGGCTGGGAACGCACATCAGATCGCATGCGTTGATCAGCTCCTCCTTCTCAGAACTGGTGGTATATCCCAAAAACCTGCAAGCATCTGCTACGCCAAGCTCGTGCGCCCTGCGCTCGCATTCGGACCTCATGCCACCCTCGCCCATGAAGACAAATCTGACATCTGGCCGCTTCTTTAAAATACGGGGTATGGCCTCTACCAGGAGATCAGGTCCCTTCTGGATGCTCATCCTGCCACAAAAGAGCACCACAGGAGCTAGTGGATGGATTTTATACTTTTCCTTTATCCTGCCGGCATCCAGACCTCGCTTCAGCTTCCCCAAAATTATGCCGTTTGGTATTATGGAAATTTTTTTCTCCGGAAGTGAGTATATCCACATAAGCTCATCCTGCATGCGCCTTGTGGTGACGATCACATGCGATGCATCGTAGCATCCAAGCCACTCACGATGAGATATCTCCTGTGATATGCCATATCCAAAGTTGTTGCCGTTCCTGCCCCACTCGGTGCTGTGCATCGTGAGGACGAATGGGAGGCTGAAATCTTTCTTTATGCGGGATAAGGCCAGCACTGGATGCCAGTCATGTCCGTGCAATATGTCAAAGCTGCCGAAGATATTCTTCACTGCACAGAAACGATCATAGAGAGCATCACACATCCGATCCATCTGGGCAAGGATGTCGCCGGAGCTGTCGGAATCAACTCTCTGGTAGTGGACGCCGTTGATCCTATCGTATGACTCAAAATCCCCTCTCCGCGTGAAGATATGTAGCTCGTGCCCCCTTCTGGCCAGGGCCTCGGACAGCTCTGAGACATGAGGCGCTACACCTCCCACCTTTATTGAGTACAAGCTCTCCCAGGAGAACATTCCAATCCGCATCTCTTCTCCAATTTAGCACAAATCAGCACAAATATTTATAACTATACACTTCCATTCATTACAGGATCAATCAATATGTGGCTTTTGGAACATTTCCCATCTCCAAATCCACGCTTAATGAAATTCATGGGCTGCGAAATAAACATTTTGCTACACTTAATAGGACTGATAATTGATTAACCTTTCGGGAGCATCGGGCTAAGCTCTGCAGCAGCCTGCTCAGGAGGAACTGAGTTGATGTGGATGCCCGTGCCCCTCTCGAAGCCCGCTATCTTGGAGAGGGTAGGCTGGATCCTGATGTTGAGATGGTAATTAGAGGGAAGCTGATAGATCATGTAATTGTAAGGCGGGTCGTTCAGGAGAGATCTGATGCATCTCAAGGCATGGCTCAGTATGGCCGCCAGATCCCTGCGATCCTCATTGTTCATCTGGGCCAGATTGCTCATGTGTCTGCGAGGCAAAATCCATGTCTCGTAAGGCACTTGCGAATAAAAAGGGGCTATGAGTATCCATCCATCGTTCTGGGCTACAAGCCTGCTGGATGCCCGCTCCCTCTCGGCAATATTACAAAAGAGGCAGAAAGTGGCAGATGAGGCCGCCTCCAGCTCTCTCTTGATCAGAGGCGGAGTGATGGGCAGGGTGACTAACTGTGTGTGGGTGTGCGAGAGGGACGCCCCAGCTTCCCTGCCCCAGTTCTTGAATATCGACA
>JAUCQD010000173.1 GCA_030372945.1 Methanothrix sp.
CGCCAGGCGGATCGACTGCATTGATCACATCCCTGAAGCAGGCAAGAGGATTGGCCTTCCCTGTCAAGATCGGATGCGAAGGCGTGAGGCTGGAGAGCGATTTGGGATGAAGGTTCTGAAGATCGGCGGAAGTATTTTGACTGACAAAAAAACGATCGGCGCCGCTCGTCTGAGGGAGATTCAGCGCATTGCCGAGGAGATCGCTGCCCATCCGGAGGATCTGGTGCTGGTCCACGGCGCAGGGTCTTTTGGACATATCCCGGCAAGGAGATATGGACTGCCTGAGAGCTTCAACCCAGAGGGGCTCAGGGCGACTCATAGCTCAGTGGTCAGGCTTAACGAACTTGTCATAGATGCTCTATGCAAAGCAGGCGTCTTCGCGATGCCGGTCCATCCATTCTCCTGCGTCCTCCTAAGAGACGGCAGGATAGACAGCTTTGCCTTGAAGCCCATCGAGGAGATGGTCCGCGACGGACTGCTCCCGGTTTTGCACGGCGACGTGGCCATGGATGCTACCCGCAAAGCGGGAATCGTCTCCGGAGATCAGATTGTGACCTACGTTGCCAGGGCCCTGCAGGCGGAGATCGTGGCCGTGGGATGCAACGTTGATGGAGTTCTCTTCTCAGGAGAGCCGCTGAGGGAGCTGACCCGGAAGGATCTGCCATCAATTGAGAGGGCCCTTGGAGGGAGCGCGGGGGTCGATGTGACCGGCGGCATGCGTGGAAAACTGCTGGAGATGCTGGACCTTGCCGATGCGGGAATAATGTCAGTGATCTTCAACGCAGGCACTGAAGGCAACGTTCTGAGGGCACTGCGTGGCGAGCCAGTTGGCACAAGGGTGCGGAGGTCGAATTGACGACGTCCAGCCGCAAGCTCGATCACATCAGGATCTGCCTGGAGAAGCCCATAGATGCGCAGATCAGGCCGTTTGACGACCTGATGCTGGTTCATAAGGCCCTCCCCGAGATCGATGAGGCTGAGATTGATACCAGTTGTAGTTTCCTGGGGATCGGACTCAGCGCCCCGATCATCATCAGCGCCATGACTGGGGGCCATCCAGATGTGTTGGAGATCAACGTTCGACTGGCCAAGGCTGCTGAAGAAGTCGGCGTGGCCCTCGGTGTTGGATCTCAGAGGGCTGCCATTGAGGATAACAGTCTGGAATGCACCTTCTCAGCAGCCAGAGATGCTGCCCCCGATATTCCTATCATCGGCAATATAGGAGCTGTGCAGTTGAAGAGGTCGGGTCCGGAGATCATACCAAGGCTGGCAGAGATGATTGATGCTGATGCGATAGCAGTTCATCTGAACTTCCTGCAGGAGAGCATCCAGCCGGAGGGCGATAAAGATGCATCAGGTGTCTTGGATGCCATAAAGGCTGCAGCATCTGGCCCAATGCCAATAATCGTGAAGGAGACAGGTTCTGGCATATCTCGGGAAGTAGCCTTGGATCTTGTCGGGGCAGGCGTCAAGATCATCGACGTCTCAGGCGTGGGTGGCATGAGCTGGGCTGGAGTTGAAGCTTATCGTGCAGCTGAGGTCGGGGACTATGAGCTGGAACAGATGGGAAGGCTGCTGTGGGGCTGGGGAATTCCAACGCCCGTGAGCATAATCGAGTGCATCGCATCAGGTGCAGAGACGATCGCCTCAGGTGGAGTTCGAAGCGGCCTGGATGTGGCCAGGGGCCTGGCTCTGGGCGCGAGCATGGCTGGAACTGCCCTCCCAATGCTTGCGCCTGCAACGAAGGATTCACAGTCGGTAGTGAGATCGATAAACGCCTATATCAGGGCATTGAGGATTTCGATGTTTCTCACCGGCTGCAAAGATATCTCGAGGCTTCGCAGCGTGCCTCTCGTGGTCTTAGGAAGGACCAGGGAATGGCTGGAGGCGCGAGGCTACGATACGAGAAAATTTTCTGTTTACAGAGAGTTGGCAAGATGAAGGATATTGCAATCATCGCTGTCGGCGGTTATAATGAAATAGGCCGCAACATGACGGCGATCAGGATAGGAAAGGATATTGTCGTAATGGATATGGGCATTCGGTTGGATAGGGTGCAGATTCACGAAGATACTGATGTGGAGTCTTTGCATGCCTCTGATCTGATCGCAATGGGCGCCATTCCCGATGACAGCATCATGGAAAGCATCGACGGAAAGGTCAAGGCAATTGCCTGTACGCATGGTCATCTCGATCACATTGGGGCCATCTCCAAGCTTGCCCATAAGTACCATGCCCCAATTATTGCGACGCCATTTACCGCTGATCTAATAAATCAAGAGATCAAATCCGAGAAAATCTTCGGCGTGAACAATCCAGTGAAGATCATAAACGCCGGAGAGCGTTATCAGGTAACTGAGGACATCGAGCTGGAGTTCATCCGCGTGCAGCATAGCATTGTGGATTGCGTCTTCGCTGCAATTCACACTCACAAAGGCACGATACTTTACGCTAACGACTACAAGATTGACCGCAGCCCGACGCTGGGCGAGCCGCCAGACTTCTCCAGGCTCAGAGCGCTGGGAAAGGAGGGCGTGCTTGCACTGATCACCGAGACCACAAATGCATCGGTCTCTGGGAAGACCCCTTCAGAGAAGATCGCCAAAGACCTGGTGTGGGATGTGCTCATAGGCACTGAAGAGTCGAAGTCAGGCGTCATGGTCACGACCTTCTCCTCTCACATTGCTCGGATCAGGGCTATCATTGAGGCCGCCCATAAGATGGGCAGAAAGCCTGTGCTTTTGGGCAGGTCGATGGAGAAGTACTGGGGCACTGCCGTGAGGACGGGCTACGCAGGGCAGGGCGAGGTGACTGTCTTCGGGAGGAGGAAGTCTGTGGACAAAGCCCTGAAGAGGATAATGAACGAGGGCAAGGACAAGTACCTTCCAATCATGACAGGCCATCAGGGCGAGCCTGGAGCCATCCTGAGCCGTGTGGCTGGAGGCGAGACTGACTACCAGGTTGAATCAGGAGATAAGGTCATCTTCTCTGCAGGGATTATTCCCCAACCTCTCAATGAGTCCAACCGCCACACCGTAGTGACCAAGCTGAAGATGCGAGGCGGAAGGATTTATGATAACGTTCATGTCTCAGGACATGCCTGTAGGGAGGACCACTGGGAGCTTTTGAGGATGATAAACCCCGAGCACGTGATTCCCAGCCACGGAAACCTTGTCACTCATGGCAGCTACCTCATGATGGCAGAGGAGACTGGATATTCTTTGGGCTCCAATATCCATCTTGTGAGGAATGGCCAAGAGCTTCTGATCGATTGAGATGGTGATGGTGAGACTGATGATGGACAAAGAGCTAGAAAGGCGCGCAGCCCTGGTGTCGCGTGCCATTGAGCATTTTTTGCCGGTGGTGCATCCTCGCGGCCTGTACGAAGCCGGGCGGCACCTTGTGGACTCTGGCGGGAAGAGGTTGCGACCATCAATGTTGCTCCTGGCGGCCGAGGCAGTAGGTGGAGATGCTGCGACCCTGGCTCCTGCCGCAGTCTCAATTGAGTTGATCCACAACTTCACCCTCATCCATGATGACATCATGGACAATGCCGATGTGCGACGCGGTCGTGCAGCAGTTCACAAGCTCTGGGGTGTGTCCGGGGCCATTCTTGCCGGAGACACCCTCTACTCCAAGGCCTTTCAGGCTCTGGGAATGACTCCTGCAAGGCCAGAGCTGATCCTCGGGGCCATGAATGTGCTCTCCAGAACATGCACAGCCATCTGCGAGGGCCAGTGGCTGGACATAGAGTTCGAGAAGAGACAGAGCGTCTCTGAGGATGAGTACATGGAGATGATCGAGAAGAAGACGGGCGTGCTGTACGGCGCGTCCGCCAGCATGGGTGCACTTCTTGCAGGGGGCTCGGACAGGGTCGTGAAGGGGCTCGAAGAGTTTGGCAGGCTCACAGGCATGGGCTTCCAGCTTCAGGACGATGTCTTGGATCTGACGGCTCCTGAGAGCGTCCTTGGAAAACGGCGGGGCGGAGATCTCGTCGAAGGAAAGAAGACACTGATCATGATCCATGCCATGTCCAAAGGGGTCGATGTGGATGTGTTTGGTCGTAAAGATGCCACTTCCGAGCAGATTGAGAGGGCCATCACAGTACTTGAGAGGAGCGGATCCATAGAATATGCCAGATCTAGGGCTTGGGATATGGTAGAGGCCGGCAAGAAGGCCCTGGATGTGCTCCCCGATTCACCTGCGAAGGTTATGCTGCATGACTTAGCCGATTATATGATCCGGAGAAGGTATTAAGGAAGAAGGTTCAATAAGCAGGTGGGGTATCAATATGGAACGCTTTGCAGTTGCATTGTTGTTATTGCTCTGTATGCCCTCTGCGGCGTTAGCATCGGATTTTGTTGAGGCAACCACGGCAATAACTCTGAGCGTAGACTCGGTCACAATCTATCCTGACGGCCTGATGGTAGCTAAATGCAAGGGAGTACTGGATACAACAGCAGGCGAGCACAAGTTCGTGGTCAACGTCCCAGATTCTGCGGATATTAGCTCTGTGCTCCTGACGGTGAGCAACGCAACCGTGGAGAGGGTGGTTTATGATGCAAATCCCGTCTACACATTGAATGTATCTGCATCTGGGCCCCAGGACTTTGCTCTGAGCTATTTGATGTACGATGCAGGTTTTTGGGAGCCCAGATACGATATGCACCTCACAGACGATTCAGTTCTGCTGAACGCAAATGCCCTCGTTCGAAATCGCGGGGGAGATGATCTTAAGAGCGTGCGACTCAAGCTGGTTGCAGGCCTGCCCATATCAGTGAAGCCTGTCTATGCCAGGGCTGCGCAGAAATACGCAGCTGAAGCGGCTCCAGTGGAAGCTTTGAGTGCAGCGCCCACTCCCTCTGCATCTGGAGAGCTGGAGACATTCTACATCTTTGAGCTCGCTGGCCGCAAGGACCTGGCCCAGGAGAAGGATATCAGCTTCCCGCTCTTTTCCCAAGACGTGCCCCTCGTGAGGATTTACACATGGAATGCCTACGAGAAGGATGACGGGCCTGTTGAGGAGGAGATCAAGGCAAACAATACAATGCAAAATCCCTGGCCATCTGGAAGGGCAATGCTCTATCGTAGTGATGAATACGTCTCTACCATTGATATGCCTTACACCCCCTCTGGGACCAACGCCTCCATCTCCATCGGCCCCTCAGCGGACCTGAAGGTCTCAAGGAGGCTGAAGGACTACAACATCACTGAGAGGATCATTGCTGCAAATACCAGCGCAAAGAACCACACAGTGAAAGAGACCACACAGACCTGGACGTATCACCTGAAGGTCGAGAGCAATCTGGACCGTGCCTCAACCTTGGAGGTAACAGACAGCCTGCCCCAGGAGGCAGAGATGATAGATGTCACGCCAAAACCGACGGAGAGCACTGCCACCAGCCTCAAGTGGAGGCTGCAGCTGATGCCGCGGCAGAAGACATCTATCGATTACAGCTATAAATTGCTCACGACGGAAAGCCTGCAGACAGAAAATTAGAGCGGAAGGGCTCCTTTCGCTCGACCAATTTGGTATGAAAATGGTTCTCGCAAAGATCCATTTTCATCCACATGGGTGACCTTGGGTCATGAGGGTTTTTCAATAGATCCTGAGCGTGTAGGCGGTGTTCTTCTTGAAATCCTTGGTATGCTCTTTTTTATTGACGATGTTCCCCTGCCCGTCCCTCTGAGATATTGTTATTGTATGCGTCCCATCAGCGCTCAGGAGGAGAGCTGCGTTTCCGTCCAGAGCGCCATCGGCAGCATCGCTGCTGTAAAACACACCATCAACATAGACCTCATAGCCCCTGATGCTCTCTGATAAGATACTCACCTTGGCCTTTCCTGGCGCAGCTGCCCTTACATCTACAGGCGAACTTGAGGGCAATTGTGGCCGAGGCAGGACATCGATGATCAGAGCATTGCTGGGCTGGTTTTTAAAAGCCATTATCATGAACATTCTGCCTGAGTCCGCCACAGTAAGCTTTAGAAGATTGTACCCTCTTGGGAATTTCAGGCTAAAGTGGCTTATGCTGCTTTTAAAATAGGATATCAGGTAGATATCAGAATAGCCACTGTAGGGCGTGTAGGCGATCAGGTCCACGACATCTCCAGATGCGACCTGTTTGTACTGGCACCATGCGCCTTCATCCAAAATCCACAGCTCACATGCGCCCTGAGGTGCGATATGGTCGGAGTAGTTCATCTCTGCATCGCCCAGGCGGATGGTCGAAGGCTCGTTTCCAGTTATGTTGAATGCCACTGGAGGCGAGAGCGTTGGGATCGTCTGCTCCTCTGTTGCATTTTCAGTGACGTTCCATGGCTCCTCTGTCCAGCTCTGCGTTCCAGCAGGCATCGCTTGCCCAGATGCAGCCAAGAGAATGACCAAGAAGAGAAGCAAGAGATGATTCATACAAACCTCTTTTCTCCTTCACATTGTTTCAAGGGCGGCTATGCCCAGGGTCTCCAGAGTTGCACGCAGCGCATTTCGTGCGGCTCCAACCAGAGCCAGTCTCGCGTCCTTCAAATCCGAAGGCGCGTCCAGCACAGGGCTGTATCGGTAAAAGAGGTTGAAGCTCTCAGCCAGCTCCCTGGCATAGGTGGCCAGGTGATGCGGCTTCAGCTCCCGCGCGGCACTGTCGATGACCAGATCGAAGTGAGAGATCTTCTTGATAAGAGCGACCTCATTTTCATCCAATAGAAGCTCTGCATTGAATTGCCTATCTGCACTCTCTTTTCGAAGGATGCTGCAGGCACGGGCATGTGAATACTGGATGAAGGGGGCAGAGAGCTTTTCGAAGTCCAGCGCCTGTCTCCAGTCGAACATGGTGGCTTTGTCCGCAGATACCTTGACCACGTCGAAGCGTATTGCCCCTGCCGCTACCTTCATTGCCACATCTCTTCTGAAATCCTCGCTCTCCTCGGGCCTGCGCAGGCTCACCTCCTCGAAGGCCCGGCGTTCCACCTCATCTATGAGCTCATCTGCAGATATGAACTTGCCCTTGCGAGTGCTCATGGAGCCTGTGGGCAAAGAGACGAACTCGAATATGACCACCTCCGGCTCGCGGATCCCGAGCAGGCGCAGGGCAGTGCACAATTGTCCGGATACCAGCTTGTGGTCGGCTCCGAGAATATCCACTGAGCGATCGGAGTTCGCCGATTTCCAGCGGTGATAGGCGAGATCCCGTGTTATGTAAAGGGACGTCCCATTGGCCCTCTTGAGAACCATCTTCTTCTCGAAGCCGTATCCTGAGAGGTCAAGCTGAAATGCACCATCCTCCCATTCAGTGTGGCCAGTCTTCTCCAGCAGCTCTATGATCTGGGCCACGTCTCCGCTGCGAACGAACTCCGACTCCCAGTGGTAGCTGTCGTGATGGATGTTCAAGCGGTGAAGAGTCTCCTCAATGCCACGAATTGCATAATTCACAGCGTTCTGAATCTTGGCCACTGTCTCAGGATCGCCCGCTTCGTAACGCTGGATGATCTGGTCAGCCTGGACTCTGATATCCGGGTTCTCTTCCATTGCCTTGTTGGCTGCGATGTAAACCTTTGCTATGGCATGGTCGGGCTTCGAGCCGTCCAGCTGAAAATGCTCGCAGCCCACAACAACCATTGCTTCCTGGCGTCCCATGTCGTTCACGTAATACTGGGCATCGACTGTGCAGCCAGCCCTGCGCAATATCCTGACTAGTGTGTCGCCGATGACGGAATTCCTGATGTGGCCCACATGCAGCGGCCCGTCGGGATTGGCTGAGGTGTGCTCCACGATGACCTTATCGCTCATTTTGCCCGTCCAGCAGTTGTCGGAGAGTGCCTGATTTAAAACAGTTTTAAGGAACACTCGGTTCATGAAGAAGTTGAGGTATGGGCCTGCAAGCTCCACTCTGTCGACGTATCTGTATTCCGTTGGAACCGCCTGGTGGATCTCTTTGGCTATCTGAACTGGGCTCCTTCTTTGGGCTGGAGCCAGCCGAAAGGCGACGGATGAAGCCAGGTCGGCGTGTGGACTGATCTCCAGGCCTAGATCATTTACTCCATCCTCTACCTTGAAACCGCAATGCTCAAGCGCGTCACGAATAAGCCCTTTGACCTCGCTCATGAAATCGAGAAACATGGGAACACCTGAAAGCTATTTCTTTGAAATGGATTTTTCGATATAAGGATTGCGTGATAGGCTGAGGCTCTGTGCCAATGGGATTAATACTCGGAAAGCTTGGTCTGGGTGACAATGCACTTTTCGCCAGGAATCTCCACAGGATAAACACCAGTGAGGCATCCCATGCAGAGATCCTCCTTCGGAATTCCTACTGCCTCCACCAGTCCTTTGTGGCTCACATAGCCCAGAGAGTCCGCATTTATCACAGCCTCCACTCCTGCCACGGTTTTGTAAGCAGCAATGAGCTCCTCGCGGCTGGCCATATCGATGCCAAGATAACAAGGAGCGAGGATAGGCGGGCTTCCTATGCGAACGTGCACCTCTTCTGCCCCTGCCTTCCTGACCATATTCACAATTCTCCTGCTGGTAGTGCCACGAACTATGGAATCGTCCACAAGGACTAGCTTATGCCCCTCGATGTTTGGCCGAATGGTGTTCATCTTCAACCGTACTGCGGTCTCCCGCATGCTCTGGTCCGGCATGATGAATGTCCTGCCAATGTACCTGTTTTTCATCAAGCACTCCCGGTAGCTGATGCCTGAACGCTGGTGATAGCCCACAGCCAATGTTATGCCCGAATCAGGAATGGGTGTGACTGTATCTGCCTTTGCAGGATGCTCTTCTGCGAGATGTGAGCCGATATTCACCCGGACGTCATAGATCAGGCGGCCATCCATGATGCTATCGGGCCTTGCGAAGTAAATGTACTCGAAGATGCAGTGCGACGGATGGGGAAGGCGAGCAAGCTGATAGGACCTCATCTCACCCTTCTTGATGACAATCAGCTCACCGGGATGGACGTCCCTGACAAGCCTTCCATTCAAAGTATCTATTGCAGCACTCTCAGAGGCCACGATATAGCCATTATCAACCTCTCCAATGCAAAGAGGTTTTATGCCCAGGGGGTCTCGCAATGCCAGAACTGTGTCCCCCCAAAGGAAAACGAGTGAATAAGACCCCACCATCTTTCGCATCAGCGCACGAACTGCTTCTTGCAGGTCGTATTTGAGGAGCTCTTTTACAAAAAAATGTGCAATTACCTCTGTATCCGAGGATGAATAGAATATGTCTCCTGCTTGCTCAAGCTGCTCTCGAAGCTGGCTGGAGTTTACAAGATTGCCGTTATGCGCAACCGCTATGGCACCATCTTTGTATTTAACCAAAAAAGGCTGGGCATTCTCAATACACGATCGGCCCGTTGTCGGATACCTGACGTGGCCAATGCCAACAGACCCGCGCAACAGGTCGATCTGCGCATCGTTGAATGCTTCAGAGACAAGGCCCATGCCCCTGTGGGTGCGAATGGCCTTGCCATCGTGAACGGAGATGCCTGCTGCCTCCTGTCCCCGGTGCTGCAGGGCATAGAGTGCAAAGTAAATGAATTTGGCTACGTTATTGCCCGACTCATTGAAGGAGATACCGACAACGCCGCAGGCATCGTGCAACTTTGGGCCCCTAGTAATCCGCCTTTCTCATCCACTTATGGCTTCTGAGCTTCGAGGATATACCAAAGCCGCATTTAACGCAAACCTTTCTCTTGAAATTGAACGAGATACTGCCACAGCGTCTGCACCGGATATGCGATCTCTTGTGGCGTCTGCCCATAGAAGGAGTACCTTTCACTTAAAACACCTCAGGGTGAAATATATACGACGTTATCTCCTCGCACGATTACAGTTCCAATCTTGCGTGCGACCGCCCCTTCTGCCACTTCTTCGGTTTTGTCGAGCACCAGGTTCATGTGGATATCGTAACCCTGTAGCTCTCCCCTGAAGACCCTTCCGTCTTTGAGCTTGACTATGACGGGTCCATTCAGTGATTCATTCAGAATATCAAGCGGTCTCTGACCCATTAAACCTCTCTCCAGCGATTGAATAACCGCAAAAGGCTTCGGAGTCAAACTTGCTCGTTGCATATTTAAACCTATCGGGATACATGAAGATCATGAAGATAAAATCCAGGCACTACCTCAAGGGGAGCGATGCCAGGAAGGTAATCGCAAGCCTCGAACAGTTCCTCGATGATCCTTCTCCTTTGAGGGCGGCATCTTTGGAGATGGCCATCACCGACGAGGGCATCGATCTCATCTTCGTGAACGGCCGTCCCTTGATAATGCTCTTAGATGGCCAGCCATTTTTCACAGTGCTCGGAGCCATAGAACTTGGGCCCACAAAGAGGCTGGTGGTAGTGGATGCAGGAGCAGTTAGGTTTGTCGTGAATGGAGCGGATATCATGAACCCAGGGATTGTCTCTGCGGACGCGGATATAGCTGCTGGCGACCTGGTGGTGGTAGTAGAGGAGAGACACAAAAAACCCTTGGCCATAGGCAAGGCGTTGATTCCTGGGAGGGAGATGAGAGGAGAAGGGAAGGCTGTAAAGTCGCTGCATCATGTGGGAGATCAAATCTGGAAAGGACTGGAGGGATGAGATGGAGGAGATTGGCGAGCTAATCGGCAAGGGATTTGGCACATGGAAGAGAAACCTCAGCTTATGCATTCCATTCCTGCTCAGTTTCGCCCTCTCAATGCTTGTCATAATTGCCTTTTTGGCGGCTTTTCTCCTAACCGCAGTGCCTCTGGCGAGCATGAACTCTACGACTGTGGAGAGCGTCGAGGAGATGCAAGAGCTGTTTTCTCAGATGGAAGAATCCACAAGCGGCCTGTCACTGCAGCAGGTCATACAGATCATGCTGCTCTTTGTCATGCTGATAGTTCTCTTATCCTTGGTCAGTGCCTTCTTCACCGCCGGAGCCATCGGAATGGCCAGGCAGGCTCTGGAGATGGGCAAATCAGATACGAGGGCCATGTGGTCTGCAGGAAGGGAGCATTTCCTGAATATGTTCATTGCCACAATCTTGATGAACCTCATGACCATGGCCGGCTTGATATTCATTGCGCCGGGCATAGCGATCCTTCCAAGACCACTGCAGGCAGAACCTCAGGCAGTGAGCCTGTTGGTATTAGGAGTCCTCATGCTCATCCTCTATGTCTTTGCACTATCTCTTGCACTGGCGGCTGCGCCCTATGCTCTGGTTGTCGACAAGATAGGAGCTCTGGATGCCATCAAGGCCAGCATAAGCTTCTTTCGGTACAACAAGTTCGACGTGCTGGTTCTCTGGTTGGTCGTAGTGGCCATAGCATTGGGACTGCAGATGATCGGCGGCTCTTTCTCGGCGGGAGAGCACACAACCTATCAGCTTCTGTCAGTGATAACGGGCCTGATAAACATCCTGATCCTGTCACCTCTCTCTACCGTCTGGTGGACAAGGCTTTATATGGATAGAAAGGGATTGCTACTGGTCGATGACGTGAGGCAACCATGGTGAACTTTGAAAAACCAAGTTACATAGACATTATAATTCGCTTCCGGCAGCTCAAGCCTATGCAGCAATCGGCGGTTGTAGGTATCATCTTCTTCATCCTCAATTCCCTTTATTACATCCTTCTTTTGCACATGGGCCCAGTGGAGTCTGCCAGCATTTCAGTATACTCATCGATAGTTTTCATGGTGGTCTATTACTTCACAACCATCTTTGTGGTCAAAAAGAATATGCAAGCAGGATCATCAAAGGGACCGAAGAAGGGCCTCAGAAATAAGTGAGGGTTGATGATGGAACTGAAAGTAATAAAGATGGACATTCCAGAAGGATCGAACCTGGTATTGGGACAGAGCCACTTTATCAAGACGGCTGAAGACCTCTATGAAGCCATTGCAGGCACAGTGCCAGGGGCCAAGTTCGCCGTCGCTTTCTCAGAAGCCAGCGGTGACTGTCTGGTGCGTTTAGAGGGCAACGACGCCGATTTGATCGAAGTGGCCAAGAAGAACTCGCTGGCGCTCGCCTGCGGCCACACCTTCGTCGTGCTCCTGAAGGGTGCTTTTCCCATAAATGTCTTGAACGCCATCAAGGGCATTCAGGAGGTTTGTGGCATATTCTGTGCAACAGCCAACCCACTGGAGGTCGTTGTGGCCGAGACTGAGCTTGGTCGAGGGATCATGGGCGTCATCGACGGATTCTCGCCCAGGGGCGTGGAGGATGCGAGCATGGTCGAGGAGCGGCGCAAGCTGCTGAGGAGGTTTGGATATAAGCTTTGATCTGGCGGTTTTGAATGGCCGCGTTTTTACTCATGCGGGCCTGAAGGCCGTTGACATCTGGATCAAAGACGGAAAAGTGTCTGCTCTTGGCGGCTCACACAGGGCAGACGAGAAGATCGATGCCAGGGGAATGCTGGTGCTGCCGGGTGCCATCGACGCTCACGTTCATTTCCGCGAACCTGGGCAGGACTACAAAGAGGATTGGCTGAGCGGCTCCTTGTCTGCGGCAGCAGGCGGCGTGACTGCAGTTGTGGACCAGCCAAACACCGACCCAAAGACCTTGGACGCCAGATCATTTGAGATGAAGCTGGACCTCGCCCGGAGCCGCTCGGTTGTGGACTTCTGCATCAACGGGGGCCCAGGCAAGATCGAGGAGCTGGCCGGGGTCGGGGCTGCGGCCATAGGCGAGATCTTCACATACGAGCACAGCGACGAGGAGCTAAAAACAGTCCTGGAGGAGATCCGAAAGGCAGGAATGCTGGCAACTGTCCATGCTGAGGATGGCTCAGTGGTCAGGGAGAAGACTGAGCCTTTGAAGAGCTCGCATGATCCACAGGTTTACTCCATGGCCAGGCCTGCTCTGGCAGAGACCAAAGCTATCGAAAAAGTGCTGGCGTGGTCAGAGCGGCTGCACATCTGCCACCTCAGCACCGGACTGGGATTGGATCTCGTGAGGGCGGCAAAGATGAGCGGCGAAGAGGTGAGCTGCGAGGTAGCTCCTCATCACCTCCTCTTCAATGCAAAGGACTACCGTCAACAGGGCTCCTTTCTGAAGATGAATCCACCTCTGCGTGGCCAGGCGGACTGTGACGCTCTTTGGGCAGGCCTGCGTGATGGAACTATCGATGCTCTGGCCTCTGACCATGCGCCTCACCTGCCAGAGGAGAAGAGAGATGACATCTGGGATGCGCCTGCTGGCGTTCCGGGCGTTGAGACTATGCTGCCCCTGATGCTCTTTTCAGTGAGACGGAATCTCATCAGCCTTGAGCGACTGGTGGATGCGACTGCTGCAAAACCTGCGAGGATATTTTCGCTGGCAGGCAAGGGTGCCATAGAGCCTGGTAGGGATGCTGACCTGGTGATAGTGGACACCAAGAACGTGTCGGAGATAAAAGCCGATCATCTGCATAGCCGCGCGGATTGGACGCCCTATGAAGGATTAAATGCCATATTTCCTCAAATGACCCTGGTCAGAGGCACTGTGGTCTATGATGGAGATCTGGCGGTCAGCCCTGGCTTTGGCCGTTTCCAGAGGATGCAAAGGGTTTTATTAGAACAAGGCCCAAATTTTTGAGCATGAAACCCGATACAGGCACTAGCGATCTGGAACGCATGATCGGCAAGGCAGCTGTCGAGGCTGCCAGGATGTCAAGCCAGGCCAGTCAGGTAGCCAAAAAGATCTTGGGGGAGATGACCTGCGATGTAGGCGAGTCCAAGGGCTATGATTGGGCAGCCGTCGATCTTCTGGATACCGACGAAGAGCTGATCGCCCTCGTGGCTCTGCCAGGCGCGAGCAAAGAGAATATCGACCTGAGGGCTACGGAGGACAGCCTTTATGTCGAGACCAAGGCCAACCCGAGAGCTGGAAAATATCTGCGCAGGGAGATAAGCCCAATCGGTCAGAAGCGAGACCTCAAGCTGCCAGTAGAGGTCAAACCAGAGCAGATCAAGGCCAGCTTCAAGGACGGCATCCTTGAGGTTCACCTGCCCAAACTGGTAGTAATAAATGCCCAGAAAGTGCGGGTCGAGTAGGTTCTCAGAGATATCCCTCGATCTTTTTAGTCATTTTTCTGGCATGTCTCATGAAGACCCTCTTTGCGAGACACTCGATATCCAAATTCAAACCGGCGACATAATGGGCCAGGCACGGCCCTCCGCACAGCCACCGATCAGTACAGACTTGGCATACTTGAGGGGCTTGCACCATAGAGCGTGCTGCAGCCATCCGATCCAAGAGCCCATCTGCAAAGCCGGGTCTCTTGATGTCGCCCAACCCAAGATTCGGATTGAGAAGAGATGGGCAGACGTAAGATCTGCCATCGGCCAGCACAACCAGAGATCTGCATGAATCAAAATAGCAGTGATGGAGCCTCTTTTCATCACGACGCAGTGTGCCACACATCCGCTCGATCTCCCTGAATCTTATCCTTCGTCCGCCCATCTCAGCAATTCGATCAGCGCGTTTTATGGCAGCCTCAATGCCATTGGCTGCCATTGTGGCTTCGGGCTGCATCGAGCGGCTTGCTCTGCCAACTGGCCGCAGGAAGTCCATGGCGATTCCTTCCACATTTCCAAGATAGCTCAGCAGGTCCACCAGCCCCTCAAGCGCCCCTGCGTTTGCACTGGATATGACGCATGTCGCGCCCACACGAATGCCATCTTCTCGCAGGGCAAAAATCCCTTTCAGTGCTGACCTTGTGGAGCCTCTGCCATCCGGAAAAGGCCGAAGAGGGTCGTTCACCAGAGGAGGGCCATCCAGGCTCACGCCTACTGCGATCTTGAGGCTTTTGAGCCTCTCGGCAACATCTGGAGTGATAAGGGTAGCATTGGTCTGAACCTGGCAGGGAACCTGCAGGCCAATCTCGCCGAGGTATGCCACTGCCCCCTCAATGAGATCGAGCCTCAGAAGGGGCTCGCCGCCTGTGAACTGGATCTTGAATCTGCCGAAGCATTCCGCCATCACGTCTATGGCCCGCTTGGCAGTGATCCAGCTCATCGAGGCGCTCGACTCGCCGCCACGGGCATAGCAGTAGCGGCAGCGAAGGTTGCAATCCCTTGTCACGGACAAGGCAAGCAGGCCGGGGTCTTCCTCGATCATTGAAGCGTTCTCATCCTTTCAGCTATCGAGACAAAAATCAGTCTATGCCTGATCGTCCTCGATCCACCCTTCGATCTCCAGATAAACCTCCCGAAGCTCCTGCTTCATCTCGTCTGACGCCTGCCACATCCCACGTTCCACTGCCTCAAGCAGCCTCTCGGTGATGTTCTGCAGGGCGTGGGGATTCACACCTTTTAGCCACTCCTGCATCTCCCTGTCGAGGGCGTACCTGCGAGCCAGAGCCTCATACATCCAATCTTCCAAAACCTCGGCGGTTGCATCCCAGCCGAAGGCGATGTCCACCATCCTTGACATGTCACCAGCGCCCTTGTAGCCGTGACGCTTCATGCTCTCGATCCACTTCGGGTTGAGGATGCGGGCCCGGAAGATGTGCTTTGTCTCCTCGACTGTGCTCCTGGTCTTCACCCTGTCAGGATCTGAGCTGTCGCCGCAGTACGATCTGGGAAGCTCGCCTTTCAGCGCCTTGACTGCTGCGATCATGCCTCCATGGTAGGAGTAGAAATCATCGCCATCCAGCATATCGTACTCGCGGGTGTCCTCGTTCTTGACTGTCAGGTCGAGGCGGCTGAGCCGTCTGCGGAACTCATCTGGAGCAGTCGCTCCGAAGTTCTTGCGGCCGTAGGCATAGCCTCCCCACTTCACGTAGATCTCTGCCAGGTCTTTTTCGTCCTTCCAGTTCTTGGAGTCGATGGCGTCTGAGACGCCTGCACCGTAGGCTCCGGGACGGCAGCCAAAGATGCGGTAGCATGCCTCGATTTTGGCAAGCTCCCTCTCGACTCCTGCAGCAGTCTTCTCAGAGATGTCTGCTGAAACGTGCTTTGCCAGGAAGTTCTTCTCAGGCGGCTCCTTCTGCTGCGCCACAAGCTCAACAGCCTCATCAACGAGATGAACGATATTGGGAAATGCATCACGGAAGAATCCGCTGATGCGCAGCATAACGTCAATGCGTGGACGCTGAAGCTCCTCCAGGGGGATGAGCTCTATCCCGGTGACTCTTCCGCTCCTCTCCTCCCAGACTGGACGAACGCCCATGAGGCATAGGACCTCGGCGATGTCATCGCCTTTGGTTCGCATTGTGGGACTTCCCCAGATAACGATCCCCAGAGATTCAGGATAGCGTCCCTCATCCTCTAGATAGCGCTTGAGCAGAGCTTCTGCCTGGGCTACGCCCACCTTCCAGGCCGCCTTGGAGGGAATGGCCTGGGGATCGACGGAGTAGAAGTTCCTTGCAGTGGGAAGTATGTCTGCCATCCCACGAGTGGGAGCACCCGAGGGACCGGGCAGGACAAAGCCGCCCTGACAGGCACAAAGGGTGGCTGAAAGCTCGTCCACAGTTGCATCGATATTGGGCACAAGCGTGGCTGCGATGTAGTCCAGCACCAATTCAACCTTTGGATTTCTCCTTCCCAGTATCTGCTCTTCCAGAGCTAAAATATGCGCTCTGTCGAAGCCCTGCTCATGAAGTCCTGTGACCAGCCGCAGGGCAAGGGCGTTCAGCTCTTCAATGACCTGGCCGCAGGTCTTCGATCCTGAGGTGAGCTTGCCCCTGTTGGCCAGAAGATAATCGTAATCGTAGCCCAGGGACTCTGCCAGAGACTGGCGGAGAGAGGGCACAGGGCCGTTGGCAATCCTGGTGAGAGCAACCAGGAACTCGTCCATGCGCAAGCCTTCTGGCGGCTCGCCCAGTATGTGAAGCCCGTCCCTGATCTGAGTGTCTGCCATCTCGTGCAGATATTCGTGAAGGCTTTCCAGGAATTTGTCAAAATCCAGGAACGCTGCCTTCTCATCGATCTCAAGGTCGTGGTCCAGCTTGGCCTCGCATGCCTTCTCCCAGATCATCCTCTTTTGCGTCTGCAGCTTGGCTGGGTCCTCAGAGGCTGCCTGATAGTAATCGGCAAGCATCACCTCAAGCTCTGCCATCTCGTCGTAGGCATCGGCATTGTGCATCACTGGAACCAGATGATCGATGATGCAGCAGTAGCTCCTCCTCTTGGCCTGAGTTCCCTCGCCTGGATTGTTTATGATGTAGGGATAGATGTTGGGAAGATCGGATATGGCGATGTCAGGGAAGCATGACTGGGAAAGGCCCACGGACTTTCCAGGAAGCCATTCAAGAGAGCCGTGCTTTCCGATGTGCATGACGGCGTCGGCCCGGAATACATCCCGAATCCAGCGGTAGTAGGCGTAGTAGTGGTGGGGAATAGGGTGATCGGGGCTATGATAGATGGCTGCCGGGTCCTCCATAAAGCCGCGCGGCGGCTGAAGGCCGATGAAGATGTTGCCATTGATTATCCCCGGAATTATCAGTCTCTTCTCATGAACGAAAAGCTCTCCTGGAGGCTCTCCCCAGGCTGAGGCCATCTTCTCTTGCACTGCCACTGGGAGCTGCCCAAACCAGGATTCATATTCCTCCTCCGGCACTGAGTCGATCGCCCTCCTCGCCAGCTCAGCAGGGCTCCTCCAGCGCCTGTCGAGGGTGAGCCCTCTCTTCACCTCCTCTATCAGGGCCTGGCCGCTCTTGGGAATACTCTCAATCGTGTATCCCGCGTCCTTCATGCCCTTCATGATGTTCAAGACCGATTCAGGCGAGTCCAGCCCGAAGGCCGAGCCAATTCGATCGTCCCTGGGAGGATAGTTGTGTAAGATTATTGCCACCTTCTTCTGGAAATTGGGAATATGCCGAAGCCTCGCCCAGTTCAGGCTCAGCCGCACGATCTTGGAGATGCGCTCGGGCAGCGGCTCAAACCTGATGATCCTCGCCCCAGTCAGCGGATCAATGTCTGATCTCTCCCTGGCTGCCACAGGAACCGCAATCAGCATTCCGTCAAATTCCGGCATGGCGACCCCCATGGAGATGTCCAAGGGGCTCAAGCCCTGCAGCGACTGCATCCACTCCGCAGGAGAGTTGTAGGTCACGATGGCCTTCAGTACTGGAACATTCAGCCTCTTCAAGAACCACTGCTCAGATCTTGCGACCTCCTCTGCCTCGTATCTGCCTGATCCCTCCCAAGGCCTGATGGAGAGCGAGAACATGAGGATGCTGATCAGGACGTCTATGAGGGGGCGTCCGTCAAACATGAAGAAATTTTCAACCACCCACTCCGCACCCTTCGTTCCCCGCTCGATGTCTTTTTGGGCGTGAAGGAAGACTGGAATGACATTTGCTCCCTGCCCCTCGATCTCAGCTATCAGACTGTCGATGAACGCAGTGTTCCCCGCCCGCCAAAGGCTCTGGTAGAACCACAATCCGACCGTGGGCCTGCCGGCTACGTACTTGCTCTTCAGATACTCGTCCAGCGTCGGGACGTGATCGAACTCCGGGTGATAGATGCCCTCCCAGGTGGGCCTCATGGGCTTGGAAAAAACATAATCTGCACCTGCGAGATGATTGGCCAGGTAGAGGAGGAGGTTGTAGAAGTTCTCCCGTCCGCCGTAGTCGAGATATTGGGACAAACTCCTGTAGACCTCGCCATCGACGGTCGACAGCCTCATGAGATCGGTCTCTGGCTCATTTGAGGCTGACTGGGCAAAGATCGAGGCGCCGCTGTTTTGCAGCATCTGGATCAGCTCGTCGAAGTAGGGGAGGCTCTTCCTTCCGCCGTGCAAATTGAAGATGACCAGATGACAGCCTCGGGCATTCTGCACAAACTGCTCCCTTTGGGCAGCATCCTTGAGGTCCTCGCCAGATCTGACTGCCACCTCTGCAACCTCCCCTTTCTGGCGGATCAGCTCTTTTAGTGCTGATGTGAGAGGGAAGACGTCGCTTGCTTCCTGTGTTGTGACATAGGCAATCTTGACCTTCATCGCATTAATCCATCCCGCTATCTTTATTGATCATGCTGACTTTCTCGTAACAAAACATTTTTTAATTTAAAGCTAGTTTAGTTGATTAAATAAAGCTTTCGAGGCATTCTCGATCATCTGGCGAGTTGGTAGTCTGCTTGTGACATGTGGATAAGCGCAAAATCAATAACTTCAGGCGATCCAAACCATCAACCAATCAGTGGGCATCGGACAAAGATCAACAGAACTTTGGATATCAATTTCGATAACGATTTCGATAACGATTTCGATAACGATATCGTTCAAAATAAACACACTTAGAGGAACCAGTTCTTCAGGATCAGCTCAATGAAAGTAGACTATCGGTCGTCACATAGCGATTCATGATGTCTATCAGGCGTCGCTCAACAACAGGTCAACCTGCAATTGTAGCTTTGTTTTCAACGTTTCAGTGCTCAAATGACAGGGAGTTCAGGGTAAAAATGCGTACTCGCTTTACTGAAAACCATCACTGGAGTCGAATGAAAATGACCTATTTTACGGCAAACACCCATTACTTCGCCCGTTAGCTCTATTCAGTAATCTGAGTACGCGATCGGCCTTTCCGATGTATTCATTCCTGCCTTTGCAGCTTATTGGCAGACTTCTAAAAAAATTAAATTATTATTAATACTTTTATTAAGATTGTGGAGATCTGTTAATTTGCACCGCAAAATGATGAGGTAAAATGGTCCAACAATCGATTTAAACCAATACTACTACTAATAATTTTTGTAGTTAGCAAAAGATTTTTGTAAAAGATCTTAGCTAAATACAGAACTGTAGGAGCGGTTTGTATGCGAACTATATTTAAGATCTCGTTAGTGTTCAGTTTGATTTTAATGCTGAGCACTTCCGCGTTGGGTTATGCATTTGGAAGCAAAGTTGCCCATAATAACTACGATTGGGGGTATCCCCTAGTATTTCTAACAGCAAACCCCAATGATATTGGATACGTGGACTCAGGTGCGAATGGTTATGATGTAGGAGATACCATCTATCTGCGAAAATTTGCGAACAGCGACGCAAGAGTTCGGCTGTCCTGGGGCAATGGCAATCCCGGTGCGGCACCTGGCACAAAAGTGGAGATGGGAGATCAAGACTTCAATCAGCCCCTGATTGCCTTTAATGCTCCTGACTTTGTATTCAATGATATATCCGGTGTGATAGGCACCTACGACCGTTTCGATAGAGTTTATTTTACGACAGACATTGGTTCCGGATTGCTATTGACTGGCGATGATCGACTGAGTGTGCCCTCTGCAGGAACAAAGATTAGAAACTTCAATCCTGAAAATGGAAGACCATGGACCGCCTTCCCAGTTGCCTCAATACAGTATGTCGAAATTGATGGAAATGCAGGATACAACGTCTGCAGTGATTTCCTATACCTTCACATAGGTGGCAGCCATACTGTTTCGACTGGCGACATTCGCCTGACGCCGACACCCTGATGCAGGTCCTTCTTCTTAGTCCTTCTTCTTTTTTCGATCACTTAAAATATCTTGGCATTCAATTTCATCGTCATGCTTCTGCTGGGCGTAGATGAGGCAGGAAAAGGCCCAGTTGTCGGGTCGATGTTCATCGCAGGCCTGGTCATCGAGGAGGATAGGCTCTTTGACCTCGCGGCTATGGGCGTAAAAGACTCCAAGCGTCTTAGCCCAAAGGCACGTGAGATGCTGGCCAGAAAGATCCGAAGCATCTCTGCCGACCAGTACATCCTGGAAGTCCCGCCGCGAGTCATCGATGAGCTTCGACTGGCTATGACGATGAACGAGATCATGGTAAGGAGCTTCTCTCAGGTGGTGCAAAGGCTGCATGCTGACAGGGCTGTTCTCGACGCCGCGGATGTGGATGCAGCCAGGTTTGCAGAGCGAGTGAAAGAGACCAGCAAAACCGGCATGGAGCTGATCGCCGAGCATAAAGCTGACGAGCGCCACCTGGTAGTCTCAGCCGCTTCCATCCTTGCCAAGGTGAGGCGAGATGCATCTTTGCGGGAACTGGAGGAGGAGCTGGGCCGCAAGATCGGAAGCGGATACCCATCTGATAAGGATACACTCGAATTTTTGAGCTGCTGGGTCAGAGAAAATCGAGAGCTTCCACCATGTGCCAGGCATAGCTGGACCACAGCACAACGTATAAAAGCTAGTTTTATATAGACCGCCTGAAACTAAGAGTTCTTTAGAGTTGGGATACCCATGGATATAGAGGATACGTTGCTCATGATTCCAGGGCCTGTCAAGGTCGCACCGCGCGTTTTGCGCTCCATGTCCAAACCTATGATCAGCCACAGAAGCGGCGAGTTCGGAGCCATCTACAGCGATTGCATCGGACTTCTCAAGCAGTTTTTCGAGACCCAGAACGATGTAGTTATAATGACCGGCAGCGGCACTGTGGGTATGGATGCAGCCGTGGGCAGCATCATCGGTCGCAAGGACACCATCGTGACCATATCCAACGGAAAATTCGGCGAGAGGTTCACTGAGATCGGAGAGAGGTACGGCAAGGTCCTACCGGTGAAGTTCGAGTGGGGCACTCCCTTCGATCTGGAAAAGGTTGAAGCTGCACTTGAGCAGGGAGCTAAAGCTGTGGCCATGGTCCATAACGAGACCTCCGTCGGCCTCACCAACCCTGCAAAAGAGGTTGGCAAGCTGGCCCAAAAGCATGACGCAATCTTCATAGTGGACGGCATATCCTCGATAGGCGGGAATGAATTCCTGACAGATGATTGGAACATCGACATCGCCATCACCGGGTCTCAGAAGGCTCTGGCTGTACCTCCCGGCCTGGCCATAGTCTCTGTATCGCAAAAAGCAGAAGAGAGGTTCGAGGCCAAGAGCGCCAGCTATTACGCAGACCTCAAGGCTCATCTGAAGAGTGCTAGGAAGAGTCCAGTGCAGACGCCTTACACTCCGGCGGTCCCCCTGTTCTTCGCTCTACAAGAAGCGCTGCATATGGCGTCAGAGGAGGGCTTTGCCTCTCGCAGGGCCAGAACTGCCCGTCAGGCTGAAGCAGTTCGGTCTGCGGCCAGAGCGCTGGACATCGAGCTCTTCCCTCAGGTGAACGAGCATTCTCATTACTCCAATACAGTAACTGCCATGAAGATGCCTGCTGGGGTCACAGACGACAAACTGCGTGGCGGCATGAAGAAGCAGGGCGTGGTTGTGTCCGGCGGCCAGGAGCAGCTCAAGGGCAAGATCTTCCGCATCGGCACCATGGGCGCCTGCTCATCAGGCGATATTTTGAGGACGATCCAGACCCTTGAGCTGGTGTTGGCCAAGGAAGGGCAATTGCGATCACGTGGCGCAGGCGTTGAGGCAGCGAGCAGGGTGCTGGGAGTTTGAGCTACTACGCGTCAGACATCTATAAAATTTTTTCTTAGTCATTTAATTTATATCGCCATCCAAAAGTCTTATAAGCATGATTTTGCTTTGGAGTAACTTGGAAAAAGAATGCAAAAGGGTTGAGTGAGTTGAAATGGGCTGCCTACGATCTTTGATCATTTTTTCTATACTACTCCTGTGGCTTGTCAATCCTGGCAATTCTTACGATGTATCTGTATTCATGAATCAGGCAGGCACTTTGATTGAGCCTTTTGATGTGGGCAAGACCATAGTATACAATGTTCAGATCTCTGGTGCAAGTAAATCTATGCTGTACACAGTCGAGATTACTGTTGGGCCTGGACCCGATCAATCTGTCTCAAAAACCATCAAAAAAGATATAAACGCGAACGGCAACTCAGTCACTGTTCAATTTCCTGTGAATTTTCAGAGCTCCGAATTCTTGAGCGGTGAATTTGGAAAATGGCTTGGCGACCAAAACCGGACGGAAACATGGGATAGCGCATGGTACAGGGTTACAGTTACATCTCTCAATCCCTTCGAGGAACCTGTTCAAGCCGAGGATCATACCGGCAAGCCGTCCATTGCGAAAGTCTTAGAGGAGTTTTGGGACCAGAAAGTTACTCCAAGAAAAGGATCAAATGAAGATAGATATCAGTACGAGGTCTCGGTTCTATCCACTGTCCAGGATAGCATAACTTTAGAGGTTGGTCCGTCACGCAGTGGTCCTTGGACTTTGGTGGGCACACAATCATATACAACACCTGGAATCCGGCAGATCCTCAAGTGGTCCAACGTAAGCCTGGGCTTTGATTTTGACTCTGCCGCTTACAGGATTTGTGGCAGAAAACAGATGATATTCGACGGACCCTCATGGCCTGTGGATGTCGAGTATAAAAATAGCAGGGTATCTCCAGATAGGGGCTTGTCAGATACGCCCTTCAACTACAGCATAGATGTTAAAGCAGCGAAGGCCATCGATGTGGGGCTGAACGTCTGGGATGTGAGCAACAAAAGATATATTTCTGCAGGAAGGCAAAGCTACGTCAACGTCGGTCAGTGGGAGACTATGGTCTGGAGAGAGATCAATCCCTCATCGTCTGCAGAATCAAGCGGCATGTCCAACTATTACTTCAGCTTTTACTATCAAGGATCTGATAATCCTTTCTCCACCACTTATGAAAAAACCGGCAAGTATTCTTCAGGCCCAGCCCTGGTTGCGGTGAATTTGAGGAACTGGACGGTGAGCCCTGCAAACGGCTCAGTCTTCACCTGTTACAACTATTCTGTCCAGGTAGAAACAAGGCTGCCAAGTTGCGATATCGAACTGCAGACAGCACAGCCAAACGGCGGGGTCTGGATAAATCAGGGAACTGCGACATACAGTGGAGACAACGAGACACTCGTTTGGAAAAATGTAAGCTTAGATCCTGTAAGCGATGAGCTGGGCAATGCAAGCTACAGGTTCTTGCTTGGAGACACAGTTCTGGGAAGATATGTTGGTCCGAAGATCGATGTTGCTTTTCGGGATCTGCTGTACAGCCGCATCGGCAATACCGATCGTTTTGATTATAAGGTGAAGGTAAGATCCTCGAGACCTGGCCTGAAAATCGATCTGATCTACACGGATGATGGATTGGTCTGGAATAGATCTCATCAGATCCAGGAATACAGATCCAATAGCACAGAATGGCAAGAGCTGGCATGGAAGAACCAACCCTGGCACAAGACAATAAAATTCGATGTGGTGAGCAATTAAATGGGCCAAGCACTTCGGTTTGCTATACTCCTGATGCTTCTGTTGCTATTGGATCAGCATGTCGCATGCCAGACTCTGGACATTCCCCCGCCTACGCCATCGCAAGGAGGCGGCGGGGGCGGTGGGAGCAGGCAGACCGATTTGGACAGGATCTTGAAGGCTTTGCAGGAAGGAAAGGAGCAAAAGCCTCAGAAGTTCGAGCAGTTGAAGAAACTGCTCTACATTGAGCCGTTTACAACTAAAGAATACAGCGATAAGTTAGGGCTGGGCCTTGATTTCAAAGGCAATACGACGCTCAATAGAACTCAGGATTTTGTGGTACGAGCATATGTTGTAAACTCCAATCCGATAGAGATACGCAGGGCGATTTACCTGCGCCTGGAGGCCCTATTGCCTGGCGAGAATGCTTTCTTGCAGGTGAATTCCATACCACAGATCATTCAGATAAATGAATACCAGGAGTCGAAGGACGGATCAAACTTTACATACAGAGCCTTTCCTGAGCTGACATCGTTTTGTGATTTAAAGAAAGTCGGCACCGTCGTTCTTAGGTTGAAGGCGACCGACGGACAATATACCTGGACCTCGAAGAATCTCACGCTTAATGTAACAAATAGCCCACCCGTGCTATCTGACCTGTCCATAGAGGCTCCAAGCCCCACGAGGTATAATGATCCCATCACATATGTGGCCAACGTCACTGATTCAAACGGTGATGCTGTTAATGTCACCTTGCATATACTGGATGATACGGGCAGCGAAAGATCGAATGCAACTCAAATGGTCGCCTCCGGCCAGAGAGTGAACTTCGTGGCCAGCCAGTATGGTTTTTTTAATAAGGGTGATGCGGGAAAGAACTTCACATATTACTACTCCTTTGGAGACGGCATAAACGTCTCTGTGACCGGCATTCAAAAGGGGCCTCAGTTAAAGAAGAGCACAGCCATATGGGCGGGGAGGCCAAAGGTCACACCTGAAGATCAAAATCAATATTGGTGGCAGGGCTACAACTTCAGCCTGGAGATGAAGAATCAAGAGCCCGAGGATGCACAGGTGCAAGTCTCCCTCTATTTGGATACAAAGGCCCACCCATGGAGGGCAATTGCGAGCCAGAATGTGGTGTTATCGGGCAGTCCCAGGACAGTTTTCTTCCTTGTCAAGCCCTTTGATGTTCTCGATGCCAACCAGAGCTTCCGCTATAAATTCGAGTATTCAGAATATGACCAGAACCAGAAGGATTATATAGAGCAGGATGCGCAAGCCCCGCTCAGTGCTAAACTGGTCAGATACGACACGATCTCTGCTCTGAGCTTGGGCAATGTTGCTGCTATTTTGCTGCTGGCATTTGTGCTCGGCCTCCTTCTGGAGAGGAGGTTTTACAGATGAACCTGCTCGGGCATGATATATTTGAGGCTTACATGCTCATATGCCTGGTAGCTATTTTGATTTTAGGCGGAGCCCTCCACGTGATGTATCTGAAAATGATTGAGTCCATGGTGAAGCGCACTGAAGAGAGCGATTTCAACCTCGAAGATCTCATGAGGTCTATGCACATCTCTCAGGGGTCGAATTTCAACATCATGATGATCCTCTCCTGGAGCCTATTATTGGTGGCGTTGGCTTTTCTTTATTTGCTGACTCCCAGTATCTTTCCGGAGTGGAACTACTTCAAGATCCCTCGCGTGGCCTCATTGGATTGGGGGTTTGCCATATTTGGCGCAGCAGCACTGATCCCAGGAGCTCTGATCTCCATATTCGTCCCAAAGGTTTACAGTTATTATCAGATACACAAACGTCTCAAAGCAATTGCAGCTGCAATTCCAGCCCTGCTTCTCGGATCTATCATCTGTTCCGTTCATCTTGGAACCATCTACCCGGCCAGCGATCAGTTCTACTGGAATCTTGGATACTTGATGCTAGCGGCAGCAGCCGTCCTCATGATCTTGCCAATCTCAATTGGCTTTCTGGAGGCGTGGCGGCAATGAGACCTTGTATCGTTGGCATCGGGGGTGCAGGCGGAAATATACTGAGGCAGTTTTTACAGAGCCAGGACATCAATCTGATGGGCCTTCAATTTGGAAGGCATCTGGCCTACGGGGGAGTCAAAGGACTGTGGCTGGAATCTGCGACCCAGGACACACAACGCCAGAATTACTACGGAAGTCTGGTACAGGGACGGTATCCACCCTTTTTGATCTGTCATGGAAATGTGAGCGAGGGCTCAGACACCCGCAGATATTTGAGTGATACCTACGGGTTCGACCTCAAAGCGCCAGGCTTCGACCGCAGGGCAGAGTACCTGAAAGGGATCTTCGAGGTATTCGAATTCGACCCCAAACTGAAGGAGGTCTGCCTGGAGGAGTTCAAGAGCAACGATAATCCCCTTTCCGGGTATATGTGGCAGGTAGGCATAAGGCCTCATACGATTATTTCCACAAGCTCCGCAAGATCCAAGCTGTGCGATAGCATTCTCTTCATAGCCTCTTTAGGTGGTGGAACAGGCACTGGGTTTATAAACCCGATCACGAGCTATGTCCGATCTGAGGAGCCCATATTTCCAATCTTCGCCCTGGGAATTCTGACTGAGAAGGGAACAGATAAAAGAAAGGCCACAGAGGGCCAGAGGGATCTGGGCGCAGTCATTGCGATGTATGATCTGCTCACAAAGGCCTCAGGCGAAGGAATAGATGTATTGATTCTTGTAGACAATCAGGCTCTGGTGCAGAGGTTTGGGGGCAATTACACCAGCATGGACGTATGCATCTACAACTCTCTCAAGCCGCTCCTCGATCTCAGGAATTATCCAGGGGACCTGCTCCAGGACGACTCACAAGGCATCAGGAGGGTCATCTGGGAAGTGAATGGGGAGAACAATGGATCTAATGGCATTTCCAGGAGGAATGATGGAGCTGGCAATGAAGGTCTGCTTCCGCCCATTCTGGTGCCGTGCTACTGCATTCAAGCTGCACATGAGGGAGATGAGCTGAAGCTGGTGGAGGGAGCTCTTGGCAAGAGAGGAAGCCTATTGCCTGCGGGCAAAGACGGACGGTTGTTCCCATGCGATCCTACCAAGGCCGATCGAGTCCTGGTTTTCACCCGCGGCTTTTTCCGCACCGAGGATATTAAGGAGGCCGTACAGAATAGGACGGGCCTGTCGGAGAACAAGATAATGGTCTACCGCAAATTGGGCGGTGGAAAGGTGGAGGATATGCTCATTCTGCTTCGCAACCCCTATGGTGGCTCCATCGGGGAGCATAAGCGTCCAGGCACTTTGGAGTGGAGGCTTCACGATATAATCTCAGAATCGATAAATTACATCGAGAATAACGAGATGAACATCTTGGGCTTCCAGAGCTACAAGGAGATAACGAAGGAGATGCTCAGGAAGTACTTCTATGGAAAAGATGGACTGCAAGATGAGCTGTACGACTGCCTGGAACGGCTCAAGGAAGGCGAGGCGCCAGTGTTCACAAGGCCTCTTAGGATCTTTGGGAATGGAATGAATGCCCTGCGAAATTGTCATGAAGAGCAGCAGATGGCAGCTTCAGATAGGGCCAGCCTGAGGAAGATGGTGAAGGAGGAGCTAAGGGAGATTTTCAATGACCAGGACTGCAGGAGGAGAATAAGAGAGATCCTTCAATCTTAATTCACTCATGTTACGCCCTTGCACAGCTCGCCGCTTTTCAGGTCCTCCAGGAAGAAGTCCTGCCGGGTGCGCCTTCCCAGGGCCAGATCCAGCTTGCGTTTTGCATAGAATGGCGCCAGCCGCTTCAGCTCATTTGCAAACCACCTGGGGTAAATCCTCTTTACTTTATTGTAGCGCAGCCATTCGAAATCGTAGTATCTTGCATTCATCTCCCAGGTGATGTACTGAACCTCCTCGTCGCTGAGATGCTTCGTCCTCAAGTTGGCATGCAGGCCATCGTACTTGGTGAAATCGTTCCTCGTGATCAGCCCCATCTCCTCGAGCTCGGCGCGCATCTGAGTCTTGGGGTATGGTGTGTTGATATAGAAAATCGGAAAATCAACTTTCAGCCGCCGGGCTAGATGGAAGTTCTCCCATAAGTCTTCTGCATCATCATCCGGATTTCCACCGATGAGGCCAGTGGAGACGATGATATCATTATCATGCAAATATTGTACTGCTCTCTCTGCATCATCGGACATGCGGCCCTTGCCGAGGAACTGTAGATTGCGCTTGTTCACGCTCTCGACTCCCAGGAAGACTCCATCGAATCCTGCCTCGCCCATCTTGTCAACCAGCCGCTTGCTGGATGCTATGCCAGAGGCCGAAGCCTGGGTCTTGTAGCGCAAATGCGTCAGACCTGCATCTATGATGGCCTGGCAGAGCTGCTCAAGCCTCCTCACGTCCAGGGTGATGTTGTCGTCTGGGAAGAAGATGGAGCCTGCGCCGTGCTCCTCAGCGTCCTGGATATCGGCAATAACGCGCTGGATGGGAAACTTGCGGAAGTTACGGCCGTACATCAGGTTGATGCTGCAAAACTTGCACCCTTGAGTGCAGCCCCGGCTGGTCTCAACGGAATCTATGGGAACGTCAAAGCTGTAGAAGCCCTTGGTGATAAGTCGGGCGTCACGGTCGGGCATCTCGATCTCCTCGACTCTGAGAAGCGGTCGCGGCCTATTGTGCACCATCGTCTCACCCATATGGTATGAGACGCCCATGACGCCCTTTGGCTCTTTTCCGGCAAGCAGGGCCTCCACAAGCTCCCTGAAGGAGGCCTCGCCCTCTCCTCGCACGATGTAGTCTATGAGCTTTGCATCCTCGCTTTGGCCGATCTCCTCACATGCAAGTGTTGGATGGTATCCGCCAAAGACCGTCTTTGCACCGGACTCCTTTGCGATGCTGGCCAGCCTCAGTGCTTCCTGATACTGGAAGCTCATGGCAGTGAAGCCCACAAGATCATAGCTGTTGACGATCTTGCGCACGTATTCGCGGTAGTTCTTCATGCCGTGGATGTCGGCGACGTGAATTGTGCAAAGGTCTTTCACGTGTGCGGCTAGTGATGCCAGCCCGAGGTTAGGCAGACGAGCTATGCGGTCGAAGTCCTGTTGGACTACTGGAGATGATAGTAGTAGGATCTTCATTTAGGCTTCCAGCAGCCTTCTCTGGCTGAAGTCGAACTTGTTGGCCTTGCTTATGTATGATGCCACTTCCTTCACTCCGGCCCAGCCTGCATAGCGAAAGGCTCCTCTCCACACCCGTGCAGATGTGCGCAGGGGCATGGTCCAGGGATAAACCTGCTTAAACGACCAGTCCAGAATGCCCGGAATCTCATCTGGTTTTATGTTTGGATGGTTCCAGACAAGGTTTTTGCCATCATAATGATGCCAGTCCCAGTCCCAGATGCCGTACTTCTCCTCGATCTCATTCCAGAGAGGTGTCTGTGGCAGCGGTGTTAATACGCAGATCTGGGTGATGTCAAGCTTCAATGCAGCCAGTTTTGGGATATCGATTTTAAGCGATTGCCTGGTATCGTCTTCAAAGCCGATCATGTAATAGCCAACTGTGCCAAGGCCGTGCTTTTGAAGCAGGTGCACAGTCTCAAGGATGTCTTCAGTGCCTTCTTTCTTCTTTATGTCGTCCAATCGTTCCTGATGCAGGTTCTCAATGCCAATCGCTGCTCCTCCGAAGCCCGATACGCGCTTCCCGTTTCTCTTTCTCTTCTCCGCCCATTCGTCGATCATTCTTCGCAGATAATCAGCTCTCGCCATGCAGCCCCAGACCATGCCGTACTTGTCCAGCAGCTCCACAACTGCATCCGCATGACGGCGGTTGCAACCGAAGTTCTCATCCTCTATCAGGACAACGTTGATGCCGTGCTCTTTGTAGTAGGCAAGCAGTCGCTCGATGCTCTTTAGGGAAATTGTGTTGGGCTTATTGCAGAACACTGGGGTCTGGCAGAATTTGCATCCAACTGGGCAGCCGCGTGTGGTGAACATGATGCCGTAAACGTTCAGCTTTATGCCAAAAGGCGAGTTGAGATACTCGATGAGCGGCGGATGAATGATCTCCTTGATTTGCCTACCAAAATAAGAAGCTACTTGCTGTTCAGCATAACCCACGAAAACCTTGTCGAACTCCTCATGGATCTCTGGAGTAAGAGCGCCATAGTTTCCAGCCCAGATCTCGCCAACGGGTGCATTGCGCGCTGCCTTGACCATCTCCAGGGCCTCATGGGTCTCATTGAGATAGAACGATATGCCCACCACATCCCAGCCCTCTTCTAGCTTCTTGCAGTACTCATCCCATGTGGGAAACTCTAAGATCTCCAGCTCGGGGATATTCTGCTTGAGGAAGCGCAGGCCAAAGGACTGAATGCGTGGCCAGTAGAATCTGAACCATGATCGGGTATTGGCTCCAATGTAGTCATAGGGCTCTGAGGCCCTTTTGTAAACGGTTGCGAACAGAACTCTGGGGGCCATTAGTCGCTCTGTTTCGCCACATGAAGATTAATCTTACGATTAATTGCAGGTCGCCTCTTTCAGCATTCGCGCATCAGGCTCATGCATAACCATCCGTGCCCGAAGGGTTGTATTTCTCCATTCTCTCCTCTCTGTCTTTTTCAATCTTGTCAATCTCTTTTTGAACTGTACGAAAGACCTCCAAGACGCCTGCATATCGCCCGGCAAACCAGCCACATGCAAAGACTTCAGCATTATCTGGCGTGACCTCTGACTCTTCTATCAGCTTTTTTAGCCACTCATCTGGGCTATTGGACTTTGAAAATGAGGCTCTTACCTTCCTGGCGATCTCTTCTGCGCGCTCCTTGGACATGCCCAGTAGATCGTAAAGGGTGACGTCAGACATAAAAGACCGGGCTCAATGTGCTTTCTGATCTTGCTGTGCTCTGGCCAGGAGGTTTCGATAGGCCTCTTCTGCCAGGCTGCTCACATCCAGGCCGAGCTCCCTTGCCAAAAGAAGGACCACGGCATCCAGCTCTACCAATTTCTGTAATGAATCCTGTCTCTCATTGGCCAGGGCTATCACCTCCTTCCTGCTCATGCCCGTCTGGGAGGTGATGAGCCGAATTCCGCGATCCAAAATGCCCTCATCTGTGGTTGGTTTGAATCCTACTGGCACATCCACAGCCCCGGCATCGAATGTGGCAAAGACCATGTCGCCGTCGATCCTCACCAGGCCTTCTGATTCCGCCTCTCTTAGCAAAGAGCGCACTTTCTCGGGCGGGCCCCATTTCATGTCCAGGTACAATGCAAATATGAAGTCGCTGATCTTAAGGCTCTTCTTGCCGCGCTTCTTGAAGGGCGTGGCCACTAGAAAGGCTTTTTCTCGATCCAAGGATACACCCGATATCCTGTTTTGAGACATAACAGATATAAACTAGCCTGCCCAAGAGCAACCAAATTTATTTATCACTTGGGGACGTGGTTTATAATAACTGTGAAAAAATCCGGCACATGCCATCGTGTGGTGTTAGATGAGGCAAATATACCCTATAGTTATTCTAATTCTGCTGATCAGCTTGGGCGCTGCCCAGCTGGCGCCAGATAAGGAGAAGTTCGATGTTGTGCTCCATCCAGGGGAGGTGGAGGAGAGGACGCTAAAGTTGACCAATGTGGGCGACGCGCCCATTTTCAAAATCACAGGCACTCAGGTGAGCGGAAGTGCTAAGGACTTTATAATCTTGAGCATGCCTGAACAAAAACCTCTAAAGCCACAGGACGAGGCGGAGATAAAGGTCTACTTCGCAGTCCCACAGGAGACAAAGCCAGGGTCCTATACCGGATTCATGTATCTACTGGACAACACGCCTCCCACCATGCCCGTGAGAATTGAGTTCAATGTGAAGATCGTAGGTCAGGAGAGCTACGGCCTCAGCATGACCATCGACGACGCCAAGTCTGCATCTCTCACTGCCAAAGCAGAAGACATCGCGCAGTTCGAGCTGGCTGTAAAAAACCTGGGGTTGTTCAGAGATGTAGCACATATCGACTCCTCCCCATTGCCTGATGGCTGGAGCGTGACACTGCTCGATGGAGAAGAGGAGGTCTCCTTGCCATACGATGTATCTTTGGACTCCGGCACAACCCATTTTATGAAGTTGCAGATACAAACAACTGAACCGGGAAAGATGGGCGAGCTGCAGATAACTGCTACATCTTTGGGCAACCGCTCCCTAAACGACACAGTCAATGCCAGCGTTGAGTTTGGCATGGCCGTCAGGGGCTACCGCGTCGATATCGAGGTTCCAGATAGGATCGTAGCCAATAAGACCTACAAAGGCTCATTTAGCGTCATACTCGATGTCAAGGAGAAGGTGCTGGTCGGAATAGCAACGCCGTCGGAGCTGATGGTCATTCCTCAGGCCCAGGTAGTGGAAGTCAATCCGGAAAAGCCTGGCGTTGCCAACTTCACCATGCTGGCATCTCAAACTGGGGATTATCCGATTATTTTCAGGCTTATCGATTCCAATGGCATTCCCATGCCACAGGAGATGACCTCAATCAAAGTGGTGCAGCCCGAGGGAGTGGCGGTCCTGACAGGGGAAGATCTCCAGTACAGCACAGTGGCATCCTTGTGCGCGCCAGCTAATAGATCGGTGGCCATCATCACAGTTCCTCCAGGCAAGCTCAGCGATAAGGATCGAGAATGGCTACAGGACTTCGCCAGAGTTGTGATCTTTGGCAACCACACGGTAGTCTCTATGGATGCCGAAAAAGCCCTTGACGGCGTCGAGATCAAGCGCATTCAGGGAGCTGGTCTGTTTGAAGAATGCTGGCTATTCACAGCTGAGATGTGGCAGGATGGAATCTCCGAGGTTGTCTTATCAAGTCCCAAACCAGTGGATATATTCAGGGCTTACCAGGTGGCCAAGAACGGTAGCCTGCCTTTGATAATATGCGAGGGTAATGTGACAGAAGCTACTAGATACGCAATCAAAGACCTGACCAAACGCAATGTTACTCTCTCCAAGGCTTTGATAGTGGGAGACATTTTAGAGGCGAATTCTAGAGCGCTGCAAGATGCTGGCGTCTTGATGGAGAAGGTGAGAGCTTGAGGCTGCTCAGAGTAGTATTAACCATAGCGGTTTTGACCAGTGCAATGCTTCTTGCAGCCGCTGATCTGGAACGCGGTGTGAAAGGTGATGTAGACGATCTGATCCTGGTAGGTGCGTACGACTGGCATGCATCAGTTGCAGCCACGCCACTTGCCATTTGGTCTGATGACAACAAGACCATCACGAAAACGCTGTTGATTCTGCCAAAGGACGTAAACGCCGGCGATAGAAATGGCTGGGTCGAAGAGAGCGATCTGGATAAATATGGAGCCTCAGCCATACTGGGCACATTCAAAGCAGCCAATGTCACGGCCATCACAATTCACGGTGAAGGAGATCAGGTCAAGGCACTGGTGGAGGCAGCTCATAAGAATGGGATGAGTGCATATGTTACTGCATCTCTGGAGATTCCTCTGATCTCAGAGCCCCAGACGAATGAGATTGAGGCTGTGCCAGAGGCAAAGGCTGCGCTCCTCGCAGAGGCCGGCCTGAAAGGCGCAACTCCAGATGAGTCACGAATAGATCCGAGCTGGTTGCAGGTTGCCAATCCCGAGACTGGAGGCAATGCGAGTTACTTTTGTCCTGCCAATTCAGAGGTGCGGGATTATCTCTACAACAAGATCGAGGCTTTGATTGACGACTATAAAGTCGATGGTGTGGTGCTTTACAAATTCGGATTCCAGGATGAGAATTACTGCTTTTGCGACGTCTGCAAAGAGAAGTTCTACAAGGACACAGGCATTGACATCACTAGAGTCAAAGCCAACAGCTACAACCTTGATCGGTGGAACAGGTGGAAGCAGGAACAGATCTTGCAGATCGTTGATGAATCCAAAAACATAACATCCGATTTGGGTCCGGTGAAGCTGGGCGTTGCTGTAGACAATCCCTTTGATCGCAATCAAGGATACAATTACGCAGAAATAGCCAAGAAGGTCGACTTTACCTTTATCACACCTCTCTCTGCCCAGGATGCACAACTTGCAGCAAGCATGAGCAATAAGCCAACCTATGTCAGGCTGAGCGATGACTACGTGGGCTACGTCCTCTCCACTCAAAATGTGGATGGTGCCGTAAGGTACATCGAGGACCTCACCAAAGCTGGAATCAAAGGAGTGGCCTTTGAATACGATGTAGTTTATACGCCCCTGTGGTCAGAGCTGGAGCCTCCATCATCAGCGGCTCGCTGGCTGATTCAGCAACTGGGCGGAAGATCGCTTGCAATTGGCAATGTATCCTGGAAGAGCGACACAAAGCTGGAAGCCAACAACAGTTATGATATGGCAGAGAAGATCAGCCGCTACTGGAAGAGTTCACCGGGAACAGTGATAGTGGGCGAAAACTACAGCGCAGCTTTGCAGGCAGCCCCAATTGCATCCTATCTCAACTGGCCATTGCTCTTTGTGAATGACGAGCTCCCCGAGGAGACAGCGACGGCACTTAGGCGCCTCAGTGCGAAGGAGGTTGTGATAGTAGGTCCTGTCTCGGAGAAGGTGAGACAGAACCTGACGGAGATGAATATAACCATTCTGAATGGCAACGCCGAGCTCCTGATCAAAGAGATGAAGGATAGGGGCCAAAGTCCTGATATGGTGGTCATGACCAACTCGCATGACCTGTCACTGCTGCCCCCCTCGCCTGATCCTGTGGTCGAACGTGCCTATGTCGAGGATCTTCAAGTTAGAACTGAGGCGAGCCCGGGCCAAATTCCGGCAGAGGAGCTTGGTGAGATAGTCAGGCTCAATGTAACTCTTACAAACACAGGCTCAAAGGACCTGACAAGCGTACGCCTGATGGACATATTCCCAATGGGAAGGCTCATCAAATGGCCCAGAGCAAGTAAGGGTGAAGTGAATGTTACTGATCCGTATACGGGATTGCCGACGGACGCTAACAGCGCATTCCTCAATGGGTCATTGCTACGCTGGAATCTGGTCAGGCTTAGGCCGGAAGAGTCTGCCACTTTGAACCTTGAGGTCGAGTTCTTGTATCCTATGGACTCTGGCTGGAAGCAGCGCCTGGATACCGGCGCGACTGCGGCCTACGAGGGATTTTCCTATAACCACACGCTCGAGAATACTGATGACTGGCCAGTTGTCAATCTGACCTATCCCACATGGATCTACTCTGGCAGAGCAAACATATCATGGAACCTCGACAAAGATGCAAGTTACACATCACTAAACCTATACAGCCCTGATGGAAGGGAAGGCAGCGTTGAGATCACAGATATTGCGCCGGACAAGCTTTACAATCTGAGAGTGCAGCTCCTGACGCCAGGGGTCTGGAAGTTCAACATAGAGGCAGGAGATGGATATACCCACAGAACTGAGAATTATAGCATCGATGTGCGGTCGAACACAGATCCTGTGAACATAACTGCCTTCAGCCATACCAAAGTGCCAAGATTGTCGATGGTCGCATCTCAAGCAGCTTCAGCTCACAAGGCCCTGCTGCTGGATGTGGCCAAGGATCCACAACAGATAGATCCCTTAAACGAGGAGGCATCACTAAACCAGAAGGTCGATGACCTAGAGCTCTCGCCCAAATACCTGATGGTTGTGGGGGATCCAGGGTCAATGCCGTTCATATCCACAGGCCTTGTCCAGAAATTGACAAGCGTCATGGAGTATGAGATCTACAGGGACTATCAACTGCCCGAGGAATTCGACAATTACAGCAATGTGGCTGTAGGTAGAATCATGGGACTTTCCGTTTATGATGCATCTCAGCTCCTAGCCCGTACCCTGGCATATGATCGTCTAAGTGGTTCCTGGAAGAGCAACGGCCTTGTCATATCTTCGCCGCCTCTCTCATATCCCCAGGCTCCGATTGCTGCAAGCATCAGAGACTACCTGCAAGAAGCAGGGCTTGCTGTCAAAGATCTGCGATACGAAGAGGCTACATATCAGCAGGCTGTCTCGCAGATGAACAATGGTCAAAATATTGTGCATTTCGATCATCATGGCAATGAAGAATCATGGGCGCTGTCTGAGTGGTCGAGCATGGACCCGACTTTGACTGGTGCGCACGTAAGGGAGCTCGTCCTGTCGCCCCAGACCACTACATCATCGGCCTGCGTTACAGTGAACCTCAAGGGCTATTACCTCAACGTCAGCGGGACCAGGATGTACATACCCAAGAATATAGAGGACTCCATAGCCCTGGCATTCGTCCGGGCTGGCGCTGTAAATTATATTGGAGAATCTGCCTTATCCTGGATCTTCGTATCTGATGACTTCTTCAAGCAGTTCTATCAGTCTCTTGTTTTTGAGAACGCAACAGTTGGCCAAGCCCAGCTTGATGCAGACAACCTTTTCAAGCTTAAGTTCAGGGGGACTGAGAATCTAAAGGACATATCCAAATACGACGAAGAACTTCCCGACTGGGGAGAGACTGTGCAGCAGATGCTCAATCAAACAGCATACATGAACGTGATCATAGGGGACCCCAGCTTCCGGCCCAACCTTCCCAAATCTCCAGCTCTCCCTTACGCCACGGATGTCACGACTGCCAATGGCACAGCCAAGAACAAGACCACGCTGATGGCATCTGTGACGCCAAAGAATGAGAGTGCGACAGACTGGATCTACTGGATAGAGACCGACAGCTCCTCCGGAGAGTTGAATCTCAATGCTCCCCCCGCTATCATAGGCGAGGTGTCGCTGCCTAAAGACGCAGACAAGGTCGTCGTGAAAGAGATGGGCCTTGCGGTTTGGCATGATGAGATGATCGTCGGTGACCAAAAAAAAGTGATGTGGCCAATTGTTCGGCCACGGCTTGGTGAGACGAGGAGCTTCCAGATCGAATATGTTCTCGTCCCAGGCGAGGTTCAGGTGATTTGCGTCACTGCTGGCTGGAATGCAATCTCAGTCTACCTGAATCCAATTGACTCTTCGGCAAGCAAGTACCTGAAAAATAAGCCTTACAGGGGCATATTCTCAAGTGCTGCGAGCGGATGGTCATTCAGCACAAAGGATGCGGGCATGGTCAATGTCACGAAGTTCAAGCCTGGCGAAGGATACCTCATTGACAGCGCAGGGAACTTCACCATGATGATCTCTGGCAAGCCTGTTGATCTGCCCTATCGCCTGGATCTGCATTCAGGATGGAATATGATCGGCCTGCCTGTGAACAGGACAGTGGGTATGAATAACATTACAGTAAATGCCGAGCATAAGAGATACACTTATCCTGAAGCAGTACAGAAGGGCCTGGTCTCTGCCTTTATCTGGAAGTATGAGGATGAGGGCTGGACGCACCTTGGAGAGAACGAGACACTTGAGCCTGGAAAGGCCTATTTGATCGAGGCCACGGGGGATGCCAAACTGGAGTTCCGCTAAAAATTATTATCCTCCGTGACTCTGTGGGATGTGCTGACTCAACCACAGGGGCACGGAGGAGATGATTTATTCCCGGATCTTGCTCCCTATGCGGGCTTCGTCTCGCCCACCTCCGATAGATGGCGTCCTGCATAAAGAATTGCGGCAAATCCCAAGCTCATGGAGATCAAAGAGATCAGTCCACCCACAAATGGCAGCAGGAACATGATATTAAGTATCACGAAGCCTATAACAAAGAGGACCAAGTTGCCGTATTTGAGCTTCAGATGCTCGCCTATCCATTTTCCTAGGCTGTAGGAGACAAAGGTTCCTGTGAGCATAAGGGCTGCGGCGAACAGAAGTGCACCTATCAGGGCAATGGGTATGCCCACGACAGTTATGGCCACCAGCAGCATGGCTATGAATGTTGCGATCATCAGTACGAAGCCAACGGCGGTCTTCAGAACGGGAGAGCTCCTGATCTCTCGATCTACAGCCATAAAGATGCCTGGCAGATATCTGACCAGAATCAGTCCCAGGATGAAGTAGCCTAGAACTGTGAGAAGGCCAAAGATGCTAACCATCTCTTCGGACTTTGCTCTCTCTTCCTTGTGATCCTCTACCTTGTAGAAGTTCACTTTTCCAGCAGAGCCCGTGTCGCTGAACTGCCTGGAGCTTACGGTCAGGGTGCCGTTGATCTGTCCTGCATTGAAAACGCTACTCCCAGCGATCAGAGCATCGCGACCGATGGTCTTGCCAGGAAGGATGTTCACCTGGCCACCAGCAGCCACCAGATTGGTACCTATTTTGCCGCCCAGGTTAATGTTCCCGCCAGCAACCACAAGTTTTCCGCCTACATCTGAATTGATGTAAACCTGTCCTCCGGCTGCGAAGACATCCCCCTTCACAGGCGCATTGATGTTGAGCGTTCCTCCTGCGGCCACGACTGAATCCACCGGAGCATTGATGTTAACAATGCTGCCTGCCGCGAAGACATCGTCCTCTACAGGGGTATCTATGGAGACTGTCTCTCCAGAGAAGGTCTGCAATGCCTGGCCGCTGCAAGAGAGCAAGAGAAGAGCCAGCAAAAGAAAAATAATTGCATATAATTTCATCCCATTCACCGACAACATCTGGGATCTTCTCAAATAAATAACCTATGTAGGTATGCTCGCCCGTTTAGCTCCTCATTCAGCCGAAATGTCTTGAGAGGAGAGC
>JAUCQD010000174.1 GCA_030372945.1 Methanothrix sp.
CCTTGATATCTTTTATCTCGCCTTGGAAAGGCGAAGGACCCCTTGGCCTTCGGGGCCTGAGATGAAGCCACCAAGAAGATCCTGCAAGAGCAATCCTCAGCAAGAGGTGAGGACTTGCAAACTGGCTGCAGGCCTATCGACTGAAAAAAAATTTGGAGCAAAGGTTACTCTGCCTTTTCATCAATTGATGCGTCCTTCGCTCCCTCTTTGGGGGCCTCATCCTTTGATTCTTTCTTAAGTCCTCTGCCCATGGCTAGCAATGATGCCTTGGCCTGGATCCTGGCCAGAGGATAGTCGTCCTTGGCCACCCTTTCGAGTGCCTCGATTGCCCTGTTGTCCTTCAGCTCTCCCACAACCCAAGCTGCACCAGCTCGTACATCCTTGTCAGCATCGTCCAAGGCCTGGATCATTCGATCCGATATCTGTTTACCGTATGCTGCGATTGCAACCATCGCATTGCTCTTGACCAGATACTCCTCGTCCTTGAGAGCCTCGATGAGAGCCTCAAGCGCCTCGGATGGAGATCTCTTGGAGAGAAGGATGATTGCATTTGAGCGCACCAGCATGTGCCTGTCCTTGGTGGCCTCGATGAGCTTCTCAGTAGACCAGCTTGGGTCTGGGAGCACCGCGGGCATGGATGGCGCTTCAGCACCACATGTTGGGCAGGCCTCATCCATCATGGATCGCGTAATTATTGGCTTTCCCTCAACTTTTTTCTCTTCAGTCGAGACCTCTTCAGCTCTCTTCTCTTCTTCCATACTCTCTTCCCTGCAGCTTATTCTACTTCAGCTTTTCCTAGGGCAAAAGCCCGTCTGTTGGCTTCCAGATATTTGGATGGAACGACCTGTGCCAGAGCATCCAGCAAAAGATCTTCAGGAAGCGGGATGTGCCTGGAGAGCGCACCGAGCATGACCACATTCATGGCCTGAGAGGTTCCTGCCGTCTTGGCAAGTGCAGTGGCATCTATGAACGTCGCCGTCCGGCAGACATTGCGCAGCGCCGAATGTATCTCCTCCAAAGAGGGATATGATGCAACCCCAGTGGTCACAGTCACAGGCAGAACGGGGCTGGTGTTCACCAGGGCCACGCCCTCCGAAGATAGGAAGTGAGCAAAGCGAAGGGCTTCGGCAGGCTCCAGGGCAAGGAGCACGTCTGCTCCCCCAGCTGCCACCATTGGGCTGAATCGGCATCCAATTCGAGTATGGTTGATCACACTGCCTCCGCGCTGAGCCATGCCGTGCGTCTCTGCCCCGCGAACGCTCTTGCCTGCCTTGACTGCTGCTCTGCCAATTACATCCGAGATCAAAATGACTCCCTGGCCGCCCACGCCAACTATCACTATATCGCACTCCGAGGCCCTCATCTCACCACCTCCGAGATGGCAGAGCTTGGGCAGATTTTGGCGCACACACCGCATCCAGTGCAAAGGGCATTGATCCTGGCCTTCTCGCCCTCGAACTCGATGGCAGGACAGCCGTAGTCCACGCAAATCCTGCATCCTTGACAATCATCGCTCACAGCAAAACTCCTGCGAGCAGTCCCTGAGCGCCGGGCCAAGATCACACATGGCTGCCGGGCGATGACCACAGAGAGCCCTGAAAACTCCTTGGCCCTTTGGAAGCATTCGATGCTCCTCTCCAGATCATTTGGATCGACAGTCTCCACGAGGCCTGCGCCCAAGGCACTGGCCAGCGCCTCTAAGGAGACCTTGACCGTCGGCTCTCCAGTGGCAGTAACTCCTGTGCCAGGATGGGGTTGGTGGCCGGTCATGGCGGTGGTGGAGTTGTCCAGGATTGTAACAGTTATCCTGGCTTTGTTATAGGCCGCATTCAAAAGGCCTGTCATGCCTCCATGCAGAAACGTCGAGTCTCCCAGGCTGCAGCAGATGCCCTCAGTCTCGCCAGCAAATCTTATTCCGCTGGCAAGGGTGATGCTCGCACCCATGCACAGACATGTGTCCACTGTGCCCATGCCCACCGCCATAGTGTAGCAGCCGATGTCGCTTGGATATATGGCCTTCTTTCCGAAGACCTTGCGCATGGCGTAGTAGGTCGCGCGGTGGCCGCATCCAGGACAGAGGGCTGGGGGCCTGGGTGGCAGGATCTTATCCGCTGCAGGGATGCGCGAAGGCAGCTTTTCCTCAAGCCCCCTCATGCGTGCCACTGCATTTCTAACCTGCAGGAGGTCCAGCTCACCCTCGCGCGAAATGAGCCCACCCTTTCCAAGGATCTCAACTTCAGGATTCACCACTCTCGCCAGCCTTTCGACCTGCTCTTCCACCACGGGTTCCAGCTCTTCCACCACCAAAACCCGCTTGACGTGCTGAAGCATTCGCTCAATCAACCTGGAAGGCAGCGGATAGGTTCCAATGCGAAGAAGCGATACATCCAGGTCCAGATCCAAAACCGCCTCCTCAGCGTATAGGCCTGCTATTCCCGAGGCGATGATTCCATCGTCTGATCGCAGTGTGAGATTATTCCATTTAGTGCCTTCCAGCGCTTGCTCTATCGCGGACTGCTTCCCGACCAGCTCATAATGCAGCGGCCTGGCATGCACCGGCAAGGCCACGCGTCGCGCAGGGTTCTTGACGAATCGAGGGCTTTCGCATGACGGCTGGGGCTCGCCGAACTGCACATCTGCCCTGGCATGCGACACACGCGTCGTGGGCCTGAGCATCACAGGGATATTAAACCTCTCTGACAGCTCAAAGCCGAATGCTGCCATATCCCTGGCTTCCTGGGGATCTGCTGGGTCCAGGCAGGGAACAGATGCGAACTGGGCGTAGCGCCTTGAATCCTGCTCGTTCTGAGAGGAGTGACAGTTTGGGTCATCTGCAGATATCAACACCAACCCTGCGCCTACGCCCAGATACGCCAGAGTCATGAACGGATCTGCTGCCACATTCAGGCCAACGTGCTTCATTGTAGCTGCTGCACGCACGCCCGTCCAGGAGCCTCCGGCAGCCACCTCCAGGGCCACTTTTTCGTTGACCGACCATTCAACATGCAGTGGCATGTCTCCTTTGAGATCGACAAGGGTCTCCACTATCTCAGAGGAGGGCGTGCCTGGATAGCCGGCCACAAGCCCGACGCCCGCCTCGAGCAGTCCTCTGGCAATTGCCGCATTTCCGAGGAGATATTCTCTCACAAACAACCATCCTTTAAATATATTTTTAACAATATTCCATTTATTAAAGGTTAATTTTCCTTCTCTCTGATAATCGTTTTGATCTATTTCGTGTTTTTGATCTATTTTTAGTCTCATAGCTGACGAGCCCAAAATTAATTAAACTAAAGGATACGATCTCATTGAAATGGTCGAGTGGCAATCGGACGATACGGGCTCCGTTTACAACTTTCTCTCCCGCGGCTGTCAGATCTGCAAACAAGGGGCAGGGCTGGTGCTCTTTGTAACCGGCAGATGCAATCGTAGTTGCTTTTACTGCCCCATCTCCGAGGAGCGACGCTCGCAGGACAAGGCGTTTGCAGATGAGGCGCCTGTACAAAATATTGCAGATATTCTGGCAGAGGCCAGAGCCATCGGCGCCCTGGGCACAGGCATCACTGGCGGCGAGCCTCTGATGAGGATGGACTTCGTCCTGGAGTGCATGAGGGCATTAAAGGGCGAGTTAGGACAGGAGCATCACATCCACCTTTACACAGGAGTCCTTCCCGGGCGCGAGGCCCTCAGAAAGCTGAGAGACGCAGGCCTGGACGAGATCCGCTTCCATCCTCCTGAATCAGATTGGACTGGACCTTCGGGCCTGAAAGAGATCTTGCTGGATGCCAAGTCGCTGGGCCTTGAGGCAGGTGTCGAGATCCCTGCATTCAAAGCTGCGCCAGGGATAGTGGATGCTGTCAGGGAGGCGGATGCTTTCTTGAATCTCAACGAGCTAGAGTTCTCAGAGACCAACTTTGCAGGCCTTCGTGCCCGCGGCTTTGTGCCCGAGGATCTTGGCTGCGGTGCAGAAGGCAGCGAGGAGATCGCAAGGGAGCACTTCTTGCACAGTGACCTGAAGGTGCACTACTGCCCCTCACGCTTCAAAGACGCTGTACAGCTCCGCGAGCGGCTGAAGCGTCGAGCAGAGCGTGTGGCTCGGGCATTTGATTTTGTCACAGAAGATGGCACCATCGTTCATGGCACCATCGAAGGAGATCTGTCAGGAGCCCTGCAGCTTTTGCAGGACCTTGAAGTACCCGTCGAGATGTATTTCTGTCGTGAGGAACGAATTGAGATCGCTGCGCCCATCTTGGAGGATATTTCAAAAGAGTTAAAAAGCATCAGTTGTACAGTCTCAATAATTGAAAGATACCCCTTAGAAGACGGGCTGGTTGTGGAGAGAATACATTTATAATCCTTAAATTCATTGCTAAGGGGCGGTGATTTTGCCGGATGGAGAGCGCTGAAGAACGAATCCAAGAGAGGCTCAGGAATTACCTTAAGCGAGACGGCATAGGTATCCGGAAGGCCGTTTTGAAATTGTTTTTAAGCGACGGTGCATACACAACTGAGGACGTTTTCACTTATCTGGCCAAAGAGGGTTTTGACGTGAGCTATCGTGGAGTCTCTGCCATGGTTGGGCTCATGAACACCCGCCTGGGCATCCTGAGCATTGATGTTTCCGGTGACCATAATGTCTACTCCCTCAAGGGCGACCACAAGGGAGTCGTGAGGGCTGTGCTAGATAACTACTAGCCTTGCAGTATTGACGACTGCCACAACATCAGTTAGGCGGCTCCCCTCTTTTCATTCTCTTCATGTACTTGCTCAGCACTATATCAGCCATCAGGTTGATGCCTGTTAGGGCAGCATGAACCACAGGACCTGCAGACATGCGCTCTCTGTAGAGGCTGTGCAGTTTTTTGAGGTGCAGCAGGTTATACTCAAGACAAAGCCCTACCAGTTGCCAGTGCTCTGGGAGAGCATCGTCCTTTCCAAAACCCTTGGTCCCCCCCAGTTTGGTTCCAGAGATTGTGGTGAAGAAGAGCGGAAGTATCAGGCCAGTGTATTCTTTGAGCGACTCAACCAGATCTATGGTCTTCATCACATCCTGAGCAGTCTCTCCGGGCAGCCCAAGCACAAGGCTTGCCACAGGAAGCCACGACTCCTCATCGAAGAGCCTGTAGCAATCCTGCACTATTTGCGGCCACTGTCCAACCTCACCTGGCAGTGCTTTGCGCGGCATGTGCATCTCCAGGATGCGACAACTTCCCGTCTCAATGCCTATCCAGGCGGACATATATTTCTGATCTGAGCCGACGCCTACGACCTCCGACACCTTGCGAATCAAGCCTGGATTGTGATGAGCTGTTGCAAGGCTGAGGTGGGAGATGTCTATGGTATGCGGCCCGAGCTGCTTTACGCCCCTCATCAGCTTCAGCACCTTCTCTTCGCTCGCCTCAATCCCTCTTGATCCATACGTCAGAACATCCTCGGAGTGGAGAATGATGTCCTTTTGCCCGTTTAGGAGGTTCACCAAAACGTCATCCAGTATGCTCTCCAGCGGCCTGTGGCGAACTGTGCGCATCGTAGGCGAGCAGAAGGCGCATCCCCTCCAGCACCCTCTGCCAACCTCCACGATTCCGGCGATGGTAGCGCCGCGGTTTATCGGAATTCTATCTGCTGGAACTGCACCTCCTCTGATGACCCTAGGCACTGGATCGCCTGCTAGGATTTGGCTGCAAACTTTTGGAAACTCGCTCTCGCCCTCGCCAAGGTAGATGTGATCCACGCCTACGTCTTCATCGATCAGCTCCCAGGCGCCATTGCCTCCTACCACAACCTTTGGCCTGTGTTCCCGGATGAGCGGATGGTTTAGCAGAGCAATGAACTTGGAGCGATTGTGTGGAGGGCCACGACCGATGATCTCCTCCAGCTCTCTTACTGCGATCTTGCCCATTGGATCGTCGTGGGTGATTCCCACGATCTCCGTCCTAGGACCAATGGCCCTGTCCAGGTGATCTGGATGGGCGACGATTATATCATCCTTTGAGAATCCAAAATCCAGCAATGCAGCCTCCACTTTTCGCATGCCGCATGGCGCAATTTGCGCCGATCCATCAGATCCTGCAGGCACTGGCGGGCAGAAGAAGCGGCGCAGTACCCAGTCAGGCAGCACTGCTCTTGGCATTATGGCTGCAAAGCCCAGCATCACACCACCATGGTAGCTGCTCATCATGGTCTCGTCGCTGGTCAGAACGATCCTCTTGCCTTGAATGTGTGGCATCTTGAGTGCATCCTTTCTTTAGTTTTGGCAGATAACTTTGTTGGACAGGATTGCCCCAACAAGTTTTTATCGGATTGCCAACGTTTTGACCTGGTTGTGCAAGAGAAGTCGCTATCGGAGATCAACGAACGCATTCGCGATGGCTCCGCCCGCGTTGTAACAGCTGAGGAGATGCCTGATCTGGTGCAGGAGCTGGGGGCAGCCGGAGCTGTGAGAGAGGTGGATGTTGTAACCACAGGGACCTTTGGAGCCATGTGCTCTTCTGGTGTCTTTCTCAACCTGGGCCACAGCGATCCGCCCATAAAGATCCTCAGGGCTATGCTCAACAAGGTGGAGGCCTATGGGGGAATTGCTGCAGTGGATCTTTTCCTGGGAGCCACCCAGCCATCCCAGGATAGAGGAATCGAGTACGGTGGAGCGCATGTCATCGAAGACCTGGTGGCAGGCAAGCAGATTGAAGTTGAGGCAGAGGGTGCTGGCACTGACTGCTACCCTCAGATGGAGCTTGAGACGGCTCTTCGGCTCGATGACTTCAATCAGGCAACGATGGTGAACCCGCGCAACGCCTACCAGCGCTACAACGCTGCCACCAATTCCTCGGATCGGACCCTGCATACATACATGGGAACCCTGCTCCCCCGCTGTGGAAACATCCACTACAGCGGAGCAGGAGTGCTCTCACCACTATCCAATGATCCCAACCTGGATTATATCGGAGTTGGCACACGTATATTTCTCGCCGGGGCCCAAGGATATGTCGTCGGCTCAGGGACACAGCATAATCCACAGAACAACTTCTCCACACTCATGGTCACTGGCGATCTGAAGAAGATGAGCACCAGATTTCTGCGGGCCGCCACATTTCACAAATACGGCCCAAGCCTCTACCTCGGGATTGGGATTCCGATACCAGTCCTCGATGAGACTGTTGCCAGGAACACTGCTGTTCGCGATAGAGACATCACAGTCCCTGTGATCGACTATGGCATCCCGCGCCGGGATCGGCCCTCTTTGAAGATTGTGAGCTACGAGGATCTGAAGTCCGGACTGATCGACTTGAACGGAAAGGAGACTCCCACCTCATCTCTCTCAAGCTTCCACGTGGCCCGCGAGGTTGCAAAGGATCTTGCAGAGCAGATAGAGAAGGGCGAGTTTCTGCTCAGCCAGGCGGTGGAGCCGCTCTCGCGCATCGGCAGTTCCCGGCCCATGAAGCAGACGAAGGAGTCGCCAAACGTGGGTGATGTCATGAGCCGCGATGTGGTCACAGTCAGAGAGGACATCCAGGTGGAGAAAGCGGCAAAGCTGATCGTGAGCGGAAGCTTCGATCATCTGCCCGTGGTCTCAAAGGATGGAAGGCTTATGGGCATCATAACTGCCTGGGATATATCAAAAGCAGTAGCCAGCGGCAAGATTGCCAAAATTTCAGAGATCATGACCAGGCGAGTTTATTCTGCTATGCTGGACGAGCCCATAGAGCTTGCAGCCCGCACACTCGATATGCACAGCATCTCGGCTCTGCCTGTAGTGGATAAAGAAAACAAGGTAATTGGAATGATCACCAGCAATCACCTCTCTCGATTACTGGCCAGGAGGCGGTAGCCCTGAAACTCATGCTCCACGTCGCACCGGGCATCGTGCGCCATCCACTCATAGCATCTGTAATTTTGGAGACATCAGCACTTGTGAACATCGAGAGAGCCAGCATCGATGCCGTGAGCGGCGAGATCGTCCTTGAGGTCCCAAGCGAGAAATGCACAGAGGTAAAGGAGGCCTTTGAGCGCAGGGGTGTTCGGGTTGTGCCTCTGGAGATACCTGTTATCAGAGATGAGAACGAGTGCGTACACTGCGGCGCATGCATCTCAATATGTCCCACGGCGACCTTCAGATTCGAGGATTGGCTTTTGGTTGCAGACTCCGGAAAGTGCATTCAGTGCGGAGCCTGCGTTGTGGGATGCCCACAGCGTGCCCTGAAGCTGGTGCTGAAGTAGCACTTCTGAAGCTTAGAGGGTGAAACTGTAACAACTGTCTCTTATACACATCTCCGAGC
>JAUCQD010000175.1 GCA_030372945.1 Methanothrix sp.
AGATGTGTATAAGAGACAGTCTCTGGCCAGAAGAGCCCGGCATGAAATAGTTCTTCTTCAGCTTGAGCCAGAAAAGACCCTAAACTTGGTTGTCAGGTGCCGCGAAAACGGGGCAACAGTAACCTCAGCATTGATCGCAGCATTCCTCGCGGCATATCAGGAGATCATGGGGCATTTTCCTGAGAACAGGAGATTGATTCAAGTGCCCTTTGACCTACGAAGCCGGCTTGGTGTAGACTGCAAAGATTTCCTGGGCTTCTTCGTAGGGGCATTCAAATTCCCGTTTTCCTATGACACCGGTCGATCTTTCTGGGAAAATGCAAAGGATCTACATGAGATCATACGAGAGAGGACGAAGATGCTTGATACCTCGGCAATTGACATGGAATCTTTTGATCCAACGCTTGTGGATGCCTTCACCAACTGTGCCCCATATGTGGATCTCCTTCCTGAGGCCTTCACCCAGACTGAAAATCTCTTAGCATTTGCGCAGGACAGGGAGAATATAGCCTTCGAGCTCTGCAATAAGGCCTTTGATAATCTCCCTAGCACCATTGCCTCAAACATCGGACGGCTATATTTCCGTGAAAACTATGGAGGTCTCATGATCGATCGCATTTTTTTCGTGGCTCCTGCAAGTGAATCTTTTCCTCTGTTTATTGCCGGCGTCAGCATAAATGACAAACTAGCATTCTCCCTAAACTATATCGAGCGAGTGAATGGAGGCAATGATCTAACCAGGCATATGATCAGGATAAGAAACAGAGCGCTCGAATATCTTGGTTTCCCGGAGAATGCAAGCGATAAGGCGATATAACTATGGAGGTGGCTATTTGGGCCAATGAAAAGAATATTATCATAATTAAAATTTTAGATACCTTTGATTAGAAAGATTTATACGTATTTAAGATATCCCTGTCTTTAAGAGAGACGATGAACCGGAAAAGGAGCTGCGATATGATCATATCGCAAATTCTGGAGGTATGCGTTGGTGGGGCCAGCAAGACCAAGATCGTCTACCAGTCCAACCTCAACTTCACCACGGTTATTCCATACCTCGATCTTCTCAGCAACCGTGGCCTCATAGAAGCCAGCAGAGGGGAGCATGTGGTTTATAAAACAACCGAGCGGGGCATGAAACTCATGAACAGCTTCAAGCATCATCAGAGCGAGATCTCAAAGCTGTTCGACCTTCTTGAAAATGCATTTGCATGAGCTACTCGATATTTAAAAACTTCCTGATCTCCCTCTGGCACTCCTCGGGCGTTTAGAAAGTGTTGAGACCACGCGCACCCTGGGATTGCGCAGGAGCCCGTAAGTGTGCGTGGTCTTGCCAGCACCCGAACCTCCCACAATCATGCCTTTGCAGATACATTGCCATAGCGGTACTGTTGCATCCTTGGTTGGTGCAAGCATGGTGGTGCAATCTTAGTGGTGACAGTGATCTAGTTTTAAATACCAAGAATCCAAAGATAGTGTCCATGTGTGAGCTCTTGGAAAGCCGGACAATGTCCAACAATCCTCCTTACGATCTGGAAGAACCGGAGGACGTCACCAAATCTCTCATGATCCTCTCCGAGAGATCGCTGCAGGACTTCTTAGCGAGCGAACCAGATGTCTATACGGTTGATGATCTGAAAGTACGATATAGATGAAAGGAGACATCGTACTCGTTCCATTTCCCAATTCGGATCTGTCGCCAGGGAAGCTACGGCCGGCTCTAGTACTCTATGAAGACACAGCCGAGAACGAGACCACGATCGCATATATTTCATCAAAAACTCCTATCATCCCATCTCCTTGTGACATCTTGGTAACGAGAGGAACACTTTCGTTTAACGAGTCCGGTTTAAAAATGAACTCAGTTATAAAATTAAATAAGATAGCGACGATAAAGAGCTATTTTATCGCGGGCTTGTTGGGATCAGCCGATGAAGCTCTACAATCCGAAGTTAATAAAGCAATTGATGCCTGTCTGAAGTATCAGATCTCAATAGGATCAAGTAGATCAGACAAGTGGTCTCCAGTCCGTTAGGGTGGGATAGTTCACTCGACTACAAATTTGCTGCCCCCATCCGACCCATCGGACGAGCACGCAGCGCACCTTAGACAGACTACTCGATCAGCCAGGCGAGTGTGGCCCGGTTATCCTTCCCGACAGTTGGACACCACGGTTATTCCATACCTCGATCTTATCAGCAACCGTGGCCTCATAGAAGCCAGCAGAGGGGAGCATGTGGTTTATAAAACAACCGCGGAGGGCGTGAAACTCATGAACAGCTTCAAGCATCATCAGAGCGAGATCTCAAAGCTGTTCGACCTTCTTGAAAATGCATTTGCATGAGCTACTCGATATTTAAAAACTTCCTGATCTCCCTCTGGCTCTCCTCTGGCGTTCCGAAAGTGTTGAGCTCACGCACTTTTGCTCGCGCTAGCAGCGATTGGAAGAAGCGTCTGCGAATCCGGTGCTTTAGATCGTTATGCACCAGTAGGTGCGGATTGTAATAGCCGTTCTGCTCTAAAATCGCCAGCGCTTCTCGTCCATCCAGCTCGCGAACAATCTCCTTCTGGCTGCTCTCCCTCTTCAGGATGATCACATTCTCAAGAGTTGTAAGCGGAAGGATGCGCCCCTTTCCTATCACCCATCGCAGGTCCACTACAGCACGCCCTCTCTCGTCCAGGACCGCCTTTTGCACCAGCCCTGAGAAGTCCGGCCAGATGTCTGCCAGGTCGGCACGGATGTAGAAGTTCTTCTCAGAGCCGAAGGATAGGATGTCATCTCCAAAAATTCGTGCATAGAACCAGTCGTCTGAGACCACGCGCACCCTGGGATTGCGCAGGAGCCCGTAAGTGTGCGTGGTCTTGCCAGCACCCGAACCTCCCAGGATACAAAGTCCCTGCCCTCTTGCATCAAGGCATGCGCCATGCACTGAGTAGATGCCGTGGTCGTCCTCCAGAATGTCGCCCGCAACGCTCAGAGCCAGGGATTTTATCCAGCCGTAGTAATCCACGTTGAAAAGGAAGCAGGTCTTGGATTGGGGATCATAGTAAACCTTGTTCTCCCTTTCCGTCGGCTCGTTCAGGACGTAGAGGCGTCCGTGAGAACGTATGCTCTGGGATGCGAAATAGAAGCTCTCTTCCCAGGCGGCCTTGACCGACGCAATTCCTGTGAGCAGCTTTATGCAGCACCCGTAGATCTCCGATTTTACCTCGTAGAGGATCCGGCCTGAATAGCGCTCGGCCAGATCTTCTTTTTCCTCCATGGAGATGAGTTCAACAGTGTACGTCATCCCTGTCCCCTCATAGCCTGTATCCACATGCAACTCTTTTGATCTCTCCACAGGCGTGATGGTAGATATAGTTGATCTGCGCACGGCAAAAGCATTCCCGAGAGCTCTAGTAAAATATCGTAAGCAAGCGGAATGCCACTCCGCCAAGGAGTATTGCTAAGGACACCTCGAAGATAGCAATGACTGCAGTCCTTTTCCATCCGAACTCCTTGGCAAGGCAGAGGATGACTGCCAGACATGGGACATATATCATGGTCACCAGCGCGAGGACTATGAGCTGCACAGGAGACATGATCGATGCGAAGTTAGTGGTCTGGAATATGACTGCGAGCATTAATATGGTAAGCTCCTTTCTGACCAGTCCGAATATGAGCAGAATGCCAACTGCAGATGGCAGTCCCAGCCATTCCACTGTTATGGGCCTTAACGCATCGTTGGCGGGAGCCAACCACCCTGCGGCGTAAATCGCCTGAAGAACAGCGCTTCCGATGATGTATGCCGGAAATACAACCCAGAGAAGCGACTTGGTACGGGCCCAGGTCTGGTTCAGAACTACCTTCGCTGAAGGCACATGATAATCGGGCATCTCCATTATGAGTCCAACAGACTCGCCCGGGACGACCTTGAATGCAATCCTTCCAAGGAGGATTATGAGGACTATGTCAAAGACGTACAGTGCCATTGCCCACCAGATATTGACAAATGCTGCCACCAGCCCGAGGATCACGACCGTCCTGGCAGTGCATGGCACAAGAGTTACAAGAAATGCCGCCAGAACCTTTTGCTTTGGAGTCTCCATAATGCGGCAGCCAAAACAGGCAGGCACATTGCACCCATATCCCAGGATAAGTGGGATGATGGCCTTGCCGTGCAGTCCAATCTTGTGCATTCCCCTGTCGAGCATGACCGAAATTCTAGTCAAGTAGCCCGAGTCTTCGATCACTGCAAGGATTATATAAAAAGGCACCACGTAGGGTATAACCAAAGTCAAGCCTGCAACGAAACCCGCAAATGCTCCATTCCAAATGATATCCGCTAGAGGCCCTGAGACCATGGGTTCCAGCTGCTCGATTGGGCTTAGGGCCTCTATCAAAAGCTCGGAGATCTTGGCCCCAACCAGAAACGTCCAGACCAAGAGCCCGCCCACTACGCCAAGAATTGCGAAATATCCCAATACTGGGTGCAGTGCAATCTCATCCAGTCGGTCGGTTGGGCTTTTTCCTGCGTTGCCAAAGCTCTGCACTCTTCTTGCGATCTCTTCTGCAACGTGGTATCTCTCAGCGCTGATCACCACACTGCTTGATTCGCCATGGATCTTTTCAAGCTCTTCGGCCATTGTGACAGCGGCCTGAACGATGGAGTCATCGAGGCTTGCCACGAGCTTCGTGATCTTTTCATCGCGTTCCAGGAGCTTTATTGCTGCCCATCTGGGAGGATAATCGATCTTGATTTTGCCAAGGAGCCCTGCGATCTCCTGGATCCTCTGCTCCACCTCCCTTCCATATTTTATCTCAGGAGGTTTTCTTCTCTGGGCGGCAAGCCTCATGATCTGCTCAGTCAACTCTGATATGCCCTTTCCTCTGATTGCGACCATTGGAACTACTGGAACTCCCAGTGCCCTCTGTAGCTTTTCATAGTCTATGCAGATGCCTTTCTTTGCCATCAGATCGATCTGATTCAGAGCCAATATCAAAGGAGCCTCAAGCTCCAGGAGCTGGAGGGTGAAGAAGAGATTTCTCTCCAGCGATGAGGCGTCAATCACATCGACCACAATGTCTGGCTTTTCCAGAGCAATGAAGTCCCTGGAGACCATCTCCTCCATAGAATAAGTGGAGAACGAATAGATCCCAGGAAGGTCTATTACTTTTATCCTGTGCCCTTTGTACTGCAATGTGCCCTCTGCACGTTCCACTGTCTTGCCCGGCCAGTTCCCTAAAATCTGATCCACGCCCGTGAGCTGGTTGAAGACAGCACTCTTTCCAACGTTGGCGTTACCGGCTAGAGCTATCACAATTGGCTTGGCCAAGTAGTCGCGGACAGCCACGATCTCAGGCATCCTTTTGGGCTTCTATGAAGATATTATCTGCAATCTCATATCCCAATGCCAGAGTCGTTCTCCTGACGCACAGCTCGATTGGGCCTCCAAGGGGTGCCTTCCTCATCAAAATGACTTCTGTCCTCGGAGTGAGGCCCAGGTCTGAAAGCCTCTGTATGACCTTTTTGCTCCCTCTGAGGAGAGCTATTATTCCTTTTTGGCCCGGCTTCAGGTCTGTTATGGGAACGATCTTTCTCTGCATGACGGACGCTGCCTTATCAGCAGCATCATTTGCTTTAAGGCATTCATTGCAGGTGGCGATCATCTTATCGCAAGGATAGATCAACTTCCCACCAGGACATCTGGCAGGGGCATTCAGCATCTTGCAAATGGCATCTCCCACCTCGTCTGAGATCGAGTGCTCCATTTTGCAGGCCTCCTCATGGATTTTTTGTGGATCGATTCTTAAAATTTTTGCCAAAAATACCTCTAGCAACCTGTGCTTCCTCTTGATCTTGCGAGCGGAGCTCAATCCTTTTTCTGTAAGTCTTGCGCCTCTGTAAGGCTCATAGCGCACCAAACCACTATCTGCGAGACTCCTAAATACTTCTGTGACGCTGGCCGGGGCATTCTTCAGCCTTTTGGCCACATCAGTGGTCTTGGCAGTGCCATTCTTGCCGGCGATGTCGAATATCGCCTCTATGTACTCTTCAACCTGTTCTCTGGGCATAATCTGCCCGGAATTGAGGGCAACCTAACTATAAGGATTTCGTTGGAGCACTCTGCAGCATGGACCTAGGGCTGCAACTATTATCGCTGTCGCAGACAAACACAGATCGTTTCTGCTACGAAAGACAATAAACTAGTATTATTAATA
>JAUCQD010000176.1 GCA_030372945.1 Methanothrix sp.
GGCAGATGAGAGCAAGTTTGTGCAAAGGCTGTCTCGTCCGGTTCCAGTGGAGGTGCTGGCATTTGCGATCAGGCTCGTCGAGCGGAGGTTGCAAAGCCTTGGCGGATCCCCAGTGCTTCGACAAGCAATGAGGAAGGATGGGCCTGTGATCACGGACAACGGGAACCTCGTGATGGATGTGGACTTCGGAACGATCCAGGATCCTAGGGCATTGGCCTCGAAGATCAGCCCAATTCCGGGAGTCGTGGAGCACGGAATATTCGACAACGTAGATGAGCTGTATCTGGCTCGAGGAGAAGGCGTGGAGAAGATCAGGCAAAGTAGATGAGAGAATGGCAGCCATATCCTCAGCTCAACCCAAAATAGTGGCAAACCCTTATTATCCAGGCCGAAGAGAATGATGTGGGTGATATTTCAATGTCAGAAAGCTACAGGCCAGTAATTTTATTGCTTGCGCTATTTGTTTTCTTGAACCCTGCTCTGGCTGAGAGCCCGGACAACTATACTGTGAAAATCTCCGAAAATAAGTTCCTCGGCCAGTTTCTGGTGAACCAGACGGGCTTTACACTTTATTACTTCTCCAATGACTCCAAGGGAAATGGTGCCAGCACATGCTATGAGGAATGTGCGGCAACCTGGCCGCCCTTCTATGCAAAGGAACTGATCCTGCCGGATTCTTTAAGGGCGGTGGACTTTGCGAACATAACCAGGACGGACGGATCGAAGCAGACGACCTTCAGGGGATGGCCGCTCTATCTCTACTCAAGAGACGCAGCAGCCGGCGATATCTTCGGGAGCGAGCAAAAAGGCATCTGGCATGTGATTGATCCTTCGAATCAGCCACAGCTAATCTAGCCCCTGAATTTTTTATCTCGTTGGGGGGGGGCGAAAGATCCCTGGACTTTGGGCCAGGGATTTATCCATCCCTTCAGGGGGTAGTTGACAGAGGAATTGCGTTATGATATCCGGCGCTGAAATGGGAATAAACGAATATCTCCTCTACTTTGTGTATGCCTTCACGACAGTCTTCGTGATAGTCAATCCCATCGAGGCCACAATGATCTTCGTCACACTCACTGCAGACATGAATGCCCTGGAGAAGAGCCATGTCTACAGACGCACAACCCTTGTGGCCTTCTCCATCGCCATCCTGTTTTCAATAGCAGGAGAATTTGTGCTTCGCATATTCGGCATTACTGTGGACAGCCTCCGCGTGGCAGGTGGCATTCTGCTCTTCCTGGTGGCAATCGACATGCTTCGAGGCGTACGCCAGCAGAAGAAGGTTACTGAAGCTGAGCTGAGAGATGCCAACCAGCGTGAGGATGTTTCGGTCTTTCCCTTGGCAATCCCGCTGCTCACAGGCCCCGGCGCAATCACCACCGTAGTTGTACTGATGGGCGCGGCAAGCACAATTGCTGAGAAGGCACTGGTTCTTCTGGCCATAGTGCTGACATTCCTGATCACCTTCTTCGTCCTCAGGTTCTCCGAATACATCGATCAAGCCCTGGGGGTAACGGGCATCATGGTATTGACCGGGATCATGGGGCTCATCCTGGGCGCAGTTGCTGTGAATTTCGTGGCCACAGGTGCATGGAATTTGTACAGAACGATGGCAGGATGATAAAGCGTGGACGATGCGAGATGCGAATGCAGCTCTTTCGTAGCTCTTACGAGGCAATTTGGATATACCAAATGCAGACTATCTGCAGTTCATGCGCGTCGGCATTGTGATCTCAGATCCACTTGATTGGACTGCCCGGGCCCTTTGTGCCTCTTTCAGAGGAAAAGGCGCAGAGGCGGTGTTTTTGAACTTCTCAGAGCTTTCTGCCGTCATCAACGGGGATATCTCATTTATCGGCAACGGCATAGATCTTTTGCAGCTTGATGGCCTCGTGGTGCGCGACCTTGGCCGCAGGGGAGCGCATGATGTGGCCTTCCGGTTCGAGACGCTTCAGGCCCTGGAGGGCCTCGGCATTCCCGTGGTCAACCCCCCAGATGCAATTGCAAGGGCCGCCAACAAATTCGCAACGTCCCTTGCTTTGAGGCAGGCTAAAGTGCCGACCCCGAGGACTGCTGTCATCACCAGCCCCAAAGAAGCTGTCAGGATGCTTCATGAGTATGGAGAGGCTGTCTCCAAGCCGCTCTTCGGGTACAAAGGAAAAGGCATCGTCTTGTTAAAAGACGGAGATGAGGAGAGGCTCAAGGGCATTGTTGAAAGACAGGGCGTGGTTTACCTTCAGGAGTTCGTAGCCTCTCAGTCTCCGCGCGACATCAGGGCCTTTGTGGCAGGAGGCAGGCTCCTTGGCGCCATTTACCGGATCGCTCCGCCAGGCCAGTGGATCAGCAATCTGGCTCGCGGAGGGCATGCAAAGCCCTGCCAGCGAACAGCCGAGCTGGAAGACCTGGCAGCCAGGAGCAGCCGGGCAGTTGGAACTGTCTATTGCGGCGTTGACCTTCTGGAGACGGACGAAGGTCTGTTGGTCATAGAGGTCAATGGCACACCCTCGGGAAAAGGCATCTTCGAGGCATTGGGCATAAATGTGACAGATGCAATAGCGGAGGCAGTTTTGAAGCTTGTAGACTGCAAATAAAGCATCAAAATTGTTATCTACGTGGCCGATAACCCCGATCTCATGTTTACGATTCTCACTGGTGCGCAGTTCGGGGACGAAGGCAAGGGCAAGATAATCGATCTGCTGGCTGAAAACTACGACATCGTTGTCCGCTTCCAGGGCGGCGACAACGCAGGACATACGGTAGTTGTAGGCGGCAAAACCTACAAGCTTCACCTGGTTCCAAGTGGTGCCCTCTATGGACGCAGGCTGCTCATTGGGCCAGGAGTTGTGCTCAACCCTCGCGTTCTATGGAATGAGATTCAGGCTCTTGAATCCGAGGGTATCAAGCTGGATCTGGGCATCGATGCCAAGACGACGATCATCATGCCCTATCATATCGAGCTGGATGCTTTGCGCGAGAAGGCCAGGAAGGAGAAGATAGGTACTACCAACCGTGGAATCGGATTTGCCTACGTGGATAAGATCGCTCGCGAAGAGGTACAGATGGGCGATATCACAGATCCTGCTATGCTTGAGGCCAAGCTGAATGAGATCGGTCCGGCCAAGGAGAAGGCCATAGCTGACATGGGCGGCGACCCAACTGTTGTCAGGTACGCTCCGTTAATTGATGAGTACCTGGAGATTGGAAAGCGTCTGAAGGACAGGGTCACTGATGTCTCGCGGGAGATCAATATCGCCTTGATGGAGGAGCATAGCGTCCTTGCCGAAGGCGCCCAGGGTGCTTTTCTTGATGTCATTCACGGAACGCAAAAGTTCGTCACTTCCAGCTTCACAACTGCCGGAAGCGCCTGCGCAAACCTTGGAGTGGGCCCAGTGATGGTGGATAACGTCGTTGGAGTGATAAAAGCATACATCACCCGCGTGGGCGAGGGACCTATGCCCACAGAGCTGAAAGACGATCTAGGAACAAAGATGCGGGAGAAGGGCGGCGAGTACGGCACAACCACTGGAAGGGCACGCAGATGCGGCTGGTTTGACGCTGTTCTTGGACTCAAATCCGTCTACCTGAACGGCTACACCGAACTGGCTTTGACCAAGCTGGATGTGCTGACGGGCATCGACCCAATAAAGATCTGCGTGGGCTATGAGCTCGACGGCGAGACCATTGGATATCCTCCTGAGAGCACCATTCAACTCGCCAGGTGCAAGCCAATCTACGAGAATATGCCTGGCTGGACCGAGGATATCTCTGCAGTCGAAAGTTACGACGATCTGCCAGAGACCGCGCGGGATTACGTTGAGCGGCTGGAGGATCTGCTGGGCGTGGACATATCTGCTGTTTCTGTTGGAGCAGGAAGGGAGCAGACGATCTTCAGAGAGGAGGAATAATTTCAGGTGGGCAGCACGATCAACCAAAATATCTATAATCTCTGAATACCTTTTTTTGATTGATTTATGTTTAAGAAGATCCTCATTGCAACAGACGGATCAAAGCACAGCGAGCATGCGGCAAAATATGGCGTTGATCTTGCTCAACTGTCCAATGGGTCGGTCACAATCTGCTATGTTGCAGACGTCGGAGGATACCTGCCACTGGGAAGCATTCCATTTGGAGACGCCGGTTTTTATGCAATCGGTCCGGCGGTTTTCAACAGCTTGAGGGACACTGCCCTGGAGGCTGGAAAGAAGGCTGCCGCCAGGATCGAGAAAATGGCTACAGCAGCTGGCGTCTTCAGTGAGAGCAGGGTCCTGGAAGGAAATCCCGCAGCCGAAATCCTGAGGCTTGCAAGAGAGAAGTCCATGGATATCATAGTTATTGGCAGCATAGGCAAGACAGGGCTGGAGAAGTTCCTCATGGGCAGCGTTGCTGAAAAGGTGGTTCGCAACTCACCAGTACCTGTCCTGGTAGTCCACGGAGAGCCTTTTTTGGCATGAACTTTTCATGTCAGGGCCAATTCGTCCCCGAAGGCGCTGCAGCAACATTGCTCTAAGTGCAGTTGAGCTGCGTCCAGTCGTAATCGAGGGGACATACCCACATGGGGTGTGATGCGTTTTCAGGCATCTTCAACCAGCCAGACGGCAAGGAGCAATTTGAGGCGTTCTTTAAAAAGGCGCATTCTTTGGTTTTGTTGTTCATAACTAAGTTCCGACAGTCTCCAGAGGCGCCTGTATGCTTCTGCGTGCAGCACCGCTCGTTCTCAAATCCCCTGCATATCCCATTTACATTGACGAGCTTGTAGTCTTCAGGGCAAGTATCATAGGGGCCCAATATATCCCAGCCCGCGGGCGGCGAGCAGTCCATGCACTCGTCTCCTGGCAAAAACCTCGCACACTCCATCGAATCATTATTTACTATCATTAGCAGCGGCATTGGAGCTGAGGTGGTGAGCCCTGTCTGCATTAGGATGGATACGACCAGCATCGCAATGCACCTGGTATCATTCATAAGATGCTTTTGGTGAGTTCATATATATTTTAGTTACCATGTTGAGACGATTACCAGCGTTAGGCTCTATACATATGCATAAAAATTGTCTATGTCTCTTTGAAACCTCTCAAACCGCTCTTTCAGATCCATCCCCTTTGGCGTAGTTTTGTAG